>LUCA01000063.1 GCA_001593875.1 Candidatus Bathyarchaeota archaeon B23 | reverse complement strand
TCTTCCTCCTCGTCGACCTGGGGAGGCCCACAAATCCCTTGATGGAGGTGGTACTCACGCTCCACCTCCGCCTCCTGGTCCCCCTCCTCGCCGCCCTGGCCATCGGTGGAGGCCTCAGGAATCCATGGAGGATGCTCCACGCAACCTACCAGAGGCTGCCGTGTAACGACGAGATGCTGAGGCTGCTGGAGCTGATCGGGGAGGCCGAGATGGAGGAGATCGCCCTGGGGGCCCTCGTAGTGGCGGTGGCGGAGAAGCCCCTAGAGGAGGACCGCCAGGGCGAGGCCTAGGGCTGTGAGGGCCGTGGCGGAGAGGACTAGGAGGACGTTGGAGGCCATGGCTGGTATCAGGCTGGGCACCTCATCGTAGTTGGCGAGGACGCCCTTCACGGCCCTGTAGGCGATGGGGAGGGTGACGAGGGTCAAGAGGCAGGGTTCAGGGAGGGAGCCGACGAGGATGGAGGCGATGAGGTAGAGGTAGGTGGAGGCGATGAGGAGGGCATACAGCCTAGAGGCCCTCCGCCGGCCGAGGAGGATGACGAGGTTTCTACGCCCCACGCCGACGTCGGCCTCCACATCGGGGAACTCGTTGAGGAAGAGGAGGGTACCGACCAAGATGCCTGGAACGACTCCTGCGGCGAGAGGCATCCCACCTATCCGTCCGGCCTGGAGGTAGTAGGCTCCGAGGGACATGAGGGGGCCGAAGTTGAGGCCTGCGAAGAGCTCGCCGACGTACCAGCGGCTTAGATGCGTCGTGTAGAGGTAGACGGTGAGGGCCGCCGGGATTAGGATGAGGAGGAGCTGGAGGCCGAGGGTGAGGAGGAAGTAGACGCCGATGAGGAAGCCTACGAGAAGCGCTCCGAGGCCTAGGAGGTAGACCCTCTCAGGGTCCAGTAGGCCCTCTGGGAGGATGCCGCTGCCCCCGCTGAAGGGGGTCCTCCTCGTCCTCAGGTCTAGGCCGCTCTTATAGTCGAAGTAGTCGTTGAGGACGTTGACGCTGATGTGAGCCAGCAGCGCCCCCAGGAGGCCGAGGAGGGTGTTTAGGGGCCTGGAGTACCCCTCAAAGAGGGCGGAGGCGAGGCCGACGGAGTAGGCGATGGGCGTCAACAGCAGGAAGCTCGGCCTCGTCTCCAGCAGCCACACCCTAAGCCGAGCCATATCAGACACCTAATTAAGTTAAGGTTAAAATAAGTAGCGGGAGGGTTAAGTAGGAGAAAGGTCGGTAGGCCTAGATGTTCAAGGCGTTGATCGAGGAGAGGCTGAGGGGGCTCAAGGAATACGTCGACGAGGCCATAGAGCACATCGACCTCAGCTCCCTCCACCCACTGATGGAGGCCCCCATAAGGTATATGCTGAAGACGGGTGGGAAGAGGCTGAGGCCCCTCATCTGCCTCCTATCCGCCGAGCTGGTAGGCGGCGATAGGCGAAGGGCCGTAAAGCCCTTCCTCGCCCTGGAGCTCATCCACAATGGAACCCTCATCCACGACGACATCATCGACGAGGACTTGACCAGGAGGGGGAAGCCCTCCATCCACATAGCCTACGGGGTGAAGCGGGGCATACTGGCCGGGGACATCCTCCTCAGCCTAGGCCTCAGATACGCCTCCGAGACCGGAGACCCAAGGGTGGTCCGATGGCTCTCTGAGACCTCCTCCAAGATGGTTCAGGGAGTCGCCCTCCAGACCCATTACAGGCGGAGGCTCACCTCGGAGGAGACCTACCTGGAGATCGCCTACCTGAAGAGTGGAAGCCTCTTCGAGGCCTCCGCAGCCCTGGGAGCCCTCGTAGGCGGCGGAGTCGAGGGCGAGGTGGAGCAGCTCGCCGCCTTCGGCAGGGACTTCGGCGTCGCCTACCAGATAAGGGACGACGTCCACGGCATCCTCACCGGCGAGGAGGCCCTCAACGACCTCGTCAACGGCGACGTCACCCTCCCCCTCATCTACGCCCTCAAATCCCCCTGGCGGAGGGGGAGAGGAAGCTGCTCCTGGAGGCCTATGAGAGGGGCACCCCCCTGGAGGCGGAGGAGGTGAGGCGCATCTACGAGGAGTCGGGGGCCCTCAAGAGGGCGGTGGAGAGGATGCGGAGATACGCCGAGGGGTGTAGGAAGGCCCTCGCCGCCTTCAACCCCTCCGAGGCCCTCAACTGCCTCCTCCACCTCGTCGAAAGCTACTACCTCAAGCTGGAGGTATAACCTCCTTGAATCTCCATGTCGAACCCCTGGGGGAGAGCTACGACGTCGTCGTCGTAGGAGCCGGACCTGCGGGTTCAACGACGGCTAGGGAGGCCTCCTCCAGGGGCCTGAAGGTGCTCCTCGTCGACAGAAGCCTGGAGATAGGGGTTCCAGATAAGTGCGGCGAGTTCATTCCGAGCCTAGAGGAGATGAGGAGGCTCGCCCCGAAGGCCGAGAACCTCGAAGCCCTCTTCGATCCCCCGGGGTGGTGCATCATCAACAGGACGAGGCGTGTCAACTTCAACTTCCCCGGCGGCGTCGAGGTCTCCATCCCCTTCAAGGGGGTGGTGGTGGAGAGGAAGCTCTACGACAAGTATCTCGCCATGGAGGCCGCCAGGGCCGGGGCGGAGCTGATGCCCAACGCCAAGGCCGTCGCCCTCACCCCTAATGGAGTCCTCCTGAGACGCTTCGGCCAACTCCAAGAGGTCTCAGCCAGGGTGGTGGTGGCGGCCGACGGAGCCTACTCCCTCATCGCCAGGATGGGAGGCCTCCCCATCCCCAGGGACCCCTACGACTACGCCGTCGGCTACCAACATGAGATGGTGGATGTGGAGCAGGACCCGGCGAACATCGAGATGTACTTCGGGGAGCGCTACGCCCCAGGGACCTACGCCTGGATCATCCCCAAGGGCAGAGACGTGGCGAACGCCGGCGTCGGGGTGAGAGCACCCTACATGAGGGAGGGCCTCGGCATCAGGGACTACTTCAGGAGGTTCGTGGAGCAACACCCCAAGGCCTCCGAGATGTTGAGGGCGGCGAGGGCGACGGCCGTGAAGGTGGGATGCATCCCCGTCAGCGGACCCCTGAAGGAGACCTGTGGGGAGCGTATGCTCGCCGTGGGCGACGCCGCCGGGCAGACCATCCCCTCCGTCGGAGGCGGGGTCCCAACAGCCCTCATCTGCGGCAGGATCGCGGGATGGGCCGTCGCCCAACACCTCCTGGAGGGGGTCCCCCTGAGGCGATACGAGGAGGAGTGGAGGAGGCAGCTGGGCGAGACCTTGGAGAACTCCCTGAGGATGAGGAGGATGGGAGACCTCCTCTTCTCCTCCGATAGACGCTTCAACCTCGCCGTCAAGATGGGGTGGGTGGATGAGGAGACGGTGATGAAGGTGGTCCTCTGCCGCATCGACGCCAAGATGAGGCTGATGGAGGGAACTCTCCTAAGGGTGTTGGGAAGGTGAAGAGTCGTCCTCTTAAAACCCGGGGCGTGACTAGGGGCTTCCCCGTCTACAGAATCGAGGGCGAACTCCATAGGGTCGAGGATGAGGTCGTGGTGGAGGAGAGCCTAAACCTCCACCTCAACGGGGTCCACTACCGGAGGCTGACGGCCTCCCCCACCATGAGGAGGGAACTCATCTACGGCCACCTATATGCTCAGGGCGTCGCCACCCCCCAGGAGGTCCTGGAGCTGAGGATAGAGCCCCCCAGCGTCGACGTAAAGCTGAGGGGAGAGGTGGACGTTCTCCGTCTACGCTCCATGGAGGCTCAGCTGTTGGCGGAGGCTCAAGGCCTGAAGCCCCCGGAGATGCTGATGGAGCTGAGGGTTGAAGACGGAGTTGAGGTGGAGGCTGAGAGGCTGTTAGCCCTCATGGGGGAGATGGAGAGGAGATGCGTCCTCTTCAAGAGAACTGGAGGAGTTCACTCCGCCCTGCTGTCGACGCCGGAGGGGGAGGTGGCAGCCCACGTGGAGGACATCAGCCGGCACTCAGCCATCGACAAGGCCGTGGGCTCGATCCTCCTAGGGGGATCGGAGCCGAGGGGGATGATCCTGCTGAGCACCGGCCGACAGACGGCCTCCATGGTGCTGAAGGCAGTCGGATGTGGCGTACCCCTCATCGCCTCCAGGGCGGCCCCCTCCTCCTCCGGCATCAGGGCGGCGGAGGCGGCGGGCATCACCCTCATCTGCTTCCTCAGAGGAGGCCGGATGAACGTCTACACCCACCCCTGGAGGGTGAGGGAGCTTAGAGGCCGAAGCGCTTGGAGAGGGCCTCCACCAGGGAGATGAGGGGATCGATGAGGGGGGAGAGGGGGCCCAGGGCTCGACTCATCCTCCTGAGATTCCTGAAATCCCCCTCATCCAGGGTTCTCAGCGAGGCGGTGAGGAGCACGTAGAGGATCAGGTAGAGGAGGCCCCCCAATAGGAGGGAGACCCAATCCTCGAGGCCTAGAGCTCCGAGGAGAAACTCGACGAGGAGGAAGGCCGCAAGGGATGATAGGTATATCTTGGCGGAGGACCCGACGTCGAGGGTGAATCCATAGCGGCGCCATATCCAGTAGAGGCCGTAGAAGAGGCCCAGCCTGGGGGCGGCGATTAGGGTTATGAGGAGCCCCACCACGCCGAGGCGGGGTATGAGGATGAAGCCCATCGGCAGGCCTAGGAGCAGGTTTATGAGGCGTATCTGGAAGACCACCCTCGTCTCCCCCTGACCGTTGAGGAGGTTGGCGACGCTGAGGCCTCCGAGTCCGATGAAGAGGAAGTTGACGAGGTAGAGCGCCAGGTAACCGGAGGCGAGGCTGTAGTTCCTCCCGTAGACTATGCTGACCACCTCCTCGGAGAGGGCGATGAGAAACAGCGTCAAGGGCGTGAGGAGGAGCGCCGTATACTTCACCGAGGTCTGGAAGGCCTCCCTCAACTCCCCTCTATCAAGCTGGGAGAAGAGGGGGAAGAGCGTCGTTATTATCGGCGTGGTGAGGAGGCTCAGGAGAGCTGAGAAGTTGACGGCCGCCTGATAGTTCCCCACGACGGAGGCCTCGACGTGGGAGGCGAGGAGGAGATTGTAGAGCTGGTTCAGCCCCACGGTGAGGAGGCTGGAGATGAAGAGGGGAAACCCGTAGGCGAGGAGTAGAGAGATCGCCTCCCTCTCCCTCATGGAGGCCCCAGGGGAGGACCTGAGGTGGGGGAGGAGCAACAGGAGGCCTAAGAGGGCGGCGAGGGCTGTTGCGGCGACGTTTCCCGTCATCGCCCCCATCGCCCCCAGCCCCAGGAGGATGAGGATGATGGAGAGGGCGAAGCGGAGGATGGAGTAGACGATGGAGGTGAGGCTGTAGAGCTCCATCCTCTCGAAGCCGGTGAAGGCGGCCTGAGCCGTCAGGAGCAGGGTGTTGACGGCGACGTAGAGGGAGGCGAGGCGTAGTAGGCCCTGAATGGGGGGTGCGTGGAAGAGCATCGAGAGCTGGGGGGAGAGGAGGTAGAGGAGGAGGGTGAGGAGGAGGCTGAGGAGGGCGTTGACGCTCAGCCCGGCCTTGAGGAGGATCGGGATGTCCCCATCCCTCCCCGTCGCCCTGTAGTGGGCGATGTATCTCGTCAGGCCGGCGGAGACGCCTGGATTGGAGAGGAGGTTGGCGATGGAGAGGGGTATCATGGCCATGGCGACGTAGCCGTAGTCCCTCGAGCCGATGAGCCTGGCGATGAGGATGACTGTGGCGGCGGAGAGGGCTGTGGAGACGAGCCTGCCGATTAGCAGTATGACGGCTCCCCTAGCCGAGCGCTCTAGATATCCTTCACCCTCATCTGACAGGGTCTTTCCCACCCTATGTAGGGAGAGGTGATTTATCGATTTTGGAGGGACATCAATTAAGGGGTTTCGATCCGCGTTACGCTCAAGCTTTAAACATCCTCCCCTCGAGGGAGGAGAGTTTAACTCTTCATCCTTCATAGACCGCTTAAGAGGGGATGCCCTTGATCAAATGAGACAATTTTCAACTATATATCCCATCCCTTTAATATGAATCTTGAAACAACTTTCCGAAAAGGTTGAATCACGATGATAGAGGCCTTCTAGGGGGAGAAGATGGAGGTGGAGGAGACGGCAGATCTGGTTAGATGCCCAAGCTGCCATGAGGAGGTGCCCAAGACCCTCTACTGCCTCAACTGTGGCTATCCCCTCTACAAGGTGGAGTTCGAGGAGGGTGGAGGGGAGGTTCCGGAGAAGCCTGAGGAGGTGGCTGAGGAGGTGAAGGAGGTGGAGGAGGTCCCTGAGGAGGGCGTTGAGGAGGTCATCGAGGCGGAGGAGGCCGTGGTCGAGATGGAGGCTGAGGTGGAGGGCGAGGTCGAGGAGGTCCCCGAGGAGGTCGAGGAGGAGGAGCCCCTGGAGGCCGTTGTGGAGGAGCCCGAGGCCGTGGAGGCCGTCGAGGTCGCTGAGGAGGAGGCTGAGGAGGCCGAGGCTGTCGAGGAGGTCGAGGAAGTTGAGGAGGTTGAGGTCTTCACGCCTCCCCCGCCCCTGGAGGAGGTGATGAGGGAGGTGGCGAAGAACCTCTCCATAAGGATGAGGATGGTGAGGATGCTGCTGAGGGGGGAGCTGAGGGAGGAGGCCTTCAACAGGATGCTGGACCACTACAGGGCTAGGGGCGAGCGCTGGCTCTCCGAGTGGAGGGGCCTCATGGAGAGGCGTAGGATGCAGCTGGAGGAGCTGGAGGAGGGCTTTATGGAGGCGAAGATGAGGCTGGAGGAGCTGGAGGTCAGAAGAGCCATCGGCGACGCCTCGGAGGAGGAGTATGAGGTGAAGGCGCCGGCCTATAGATGGGATGTCGACAAATTAGGCGGGGAGATGGAGAGGATCAAGGCCGAGATGGGGTATCTCAGCGATCTCCCTGGGGCGATGGGGATCGACGCCGAGGAGCTGGGGGCTTCCATAGAGGAGTTGATGGAGGGTCTGCGGAGGGGGCTTGAGGAGGGCTCCCTAGGCGACGAGACGGCTGAGAGGGCCAAGGTGGCCTTAGAGGAGATACTTAACACCCTCAAGGTGTGATTCAATCTCAATTATTTTATATATAGTTAAGA
>LUCA01000062.1 GCA_001593875.1 Candidatus Bathyarchaeota archaeon B23 | reverse complement strand
CCCAGGGCCTCCAGGAGCTCCCTCTGGTAGGTTCTTCCCCTCAGCCTCATATGGCCTAGGAGCTTGAGGGCGATCTCGGAGCTGAAGGCTGAGAGCAGCACCCTATACTGCTCTGCGGGCTCCTTAGGCAGGGGGAGGATGAAGGGCCAGGGCTCCTCTGGAACCATCAATTAGGGATCGGCGGCGGGGAGGATAAGCCTTAAGTAATGTATTGTAGATTTGGAAAAGGCCTTGGATAGATGGAAAATGAGTGGCGGGGTCCTCTCGACGAGGGATATCGCCTTCACAGCCGTCTTCGCAGCCCTCTCCGTCGTCATCATCATGTTCATCCCCGGCATACCCATCGTCGGCATGTCCGGAGCCCGCATCACCCTCGACGCAGCGATAGCCCCCATCTACGGCCTGGTCATCGGCCCCTACCTGGGAGCCCTCGCCGCCTTCCTCGGAGGCATCATCGTCGCAGGCTACAAGGGCTGGCACCTCTTCAGCGTCCTCACCTCCTTCTGCCCAGCCGTCTCCGCCCTCATAGCTGGAACCCTCACCTCAAAGAGGGAGGGCCCAGTGAGGGGATGGATCCTCTCAGCCGTCACGCTGCTCATCCTCATAGCTGGGTGGTATGGAACCGGCATCGGGAGGGGTGCCCCCCTCTACCCCGTCCTCCACATCGCTGGGCTGGCCCTCATCCTCCTCCTGAGGGGGTGGGCCTCAGACCTCTTCGAGAGTGGGGTAAGCTGGAAGCTCACCTTCGCCGTGGCGGCCGCCAGCTATGCTGGCATCATAGCGGATCACATGCTCGGCAACCTCATCTTCATCACGGGCATCGGGTGGTTCATACCCCTGAAGGTCGTCGAGGGGTGGCTCAGCGGCCTCGGATTGCCCTCCGTCTCGGCGCTCTTCATGTATATGCTCCCCGTCTCAACGGTGGAGAGGTTGGCGATGACGGCTGTCGCCACCCTCTTCGGCGTCGCCCTCATCACAGCCCTCAGGGCCTCAGGGCTGATGCCCAGGAGGGAGTGAGAGCCTCAGCGTCTTGATCTCGTGGGGGCGGAGCTTGAGGCGGAGGAGGCAGCCGTCGACGGCGACCGGCCTCCCCCCCTCCTCCAGGAGATCGGTCTCCCGACAACGCTCCGGAGGCCTGAAGAGGTGGACCTCGGCCTCGCATCTCCTCCCCGAGGCCTCATAGAGCCTCAGGACCACGTCGCCGCCCTCCTCAGCCCTCTTGGCGACGGTGAGGATGACGTTCTCGGGTTCGGCTGAGAGGAGGCTGAACTCAGCTGGGAGGGGGCCTCCACCGGCGCCTCGATGTGGCAGCAGGGGGTGGTTGAACTCGTAGCCCCATCGGGCTGAGGGGCCTTCGCCGTAGTCCCCCCTATGGGGGTGGAGGGCGTAGGAGACCTCGTGGAGGCCCTGATCCATGGGTTCACTTGGAGGCGATTCGCCTCGGGCGATCATCCTGAAGGCCTTCAGACTTGGGTAGGTGGGGCTCCTCAGTAGGGTCATCCTGACAACGCTGCCGGAGGCATCGAAGCCGTATCGGCCGTCGTTGAGGAGGGTGACGCCGTACTCCCCATCGCTGTGATCCAGCCACCTCTGACCCGGCACCTCGTATTTGGCCCTCTCCTCCAGCGTCGCCCTCGGTGAATAGGGGTTTCGTCGAGTGACACATCCATAGGGGGCCTCGTAGACCGTATACTCGGCCTCGAGGCTGAGGGGGAGGGAGACCTTCACCAACCTATGCCACCCATGCCAGTCGGCCTTCACCCTGAAGAGGAGCAGTGGGAGGCCCTCCAGGAGGAGGGTCTCAACCCAGAACCTGGAGTCGGGTCGACCCTCCTGCCTGTAGAGATACTCGGCCTCCACCACGGCCCTAACGGGGCCTCCTTCTCTCACCCTCACCCCTAGGCATCGGGGCTCCTCCCTCTGAACCCCCTCGGGCTGCTGGTAGATGTAGACCTCCCAGGCGTCGAAGAGCGCCGCATCGTAGCCGGCCTCGAGGCATCGGCGACCCCACCTAGGCTCATCGACGTAGACCTCTAGGACGTTGGCCTCGCCGTCGATGAAGGCTCGGCCATTCCCCTTATCGTAGGCGTAGACCACGTGGCCGCTCCCCTCGTCGATGTGAACCTCCAGGTGTTCGTTCTCCAGGACGATTCGACCCTCCTCCACCCTCACCTCCAGCCCAGAGCTGGGAGACTCGGCGCCCTCCATAACCCTGTAGGCTTTATAGCCTAGAGGGGGGACGCCCCTGGCGACGAAGAGGAGGCGAGGGCCGGCCCTCTGCGTGGGGAGCCGCCGCCCCTCATGGTCGACGACGACGGGGCTCTCCACATCCTCCGGGATCGCAGCCTCCACTAGGCCGTCCCTCCTCCAGGAGAGGGTGTTGAAGACTAGGAGGGTGTCGCCGTCCCCCTCGATCTCCCCGGCTATGAAGCCTAGAGCTTCAGCTATGATCTCCCGGGCTCCCCCCTCCACGGCCTCCAGGTCTCTGACGGCCCTCTCATAGACCTCCTCGATGGTGGTGCCCGAGAGGATGTCGTGGAATTGATTGAGGAGTAGAAGCCTCCACAGCCCTTCAAGCCTCTCGACGGGATATCGGCCTCCCAGGAGCATCGCCATCGTTGAGAGCTTCTCAGCCATCTCCAGGAAGACCTCGCAACGCCTGTTGAGCCTCTTCACCTCCACCTGGGAGGTGTAGACGCCTCGATGATACTGGAGGTAGAGCTCCCCCACATGGAGGGGCCAGCCTCCACGCCCCTCCAGAGACCTGAGATAGTCGACGGCCCTGGTGTAGGTGGCTTCACCCTCCCTCAGCAGCCGGTCAGCCCTCTCCAGGGTCTCTTCGGGGATTCCTCCGCCGTGGTCTCCCTCGCCGATGAGGAGGAGGAGCTCTACGAGGCGATGCCTCCTCCTCAGAACCCCCAGCTGCTCCTCGATCCTCTCTTGCTCCAGGGTCTCGTGGTAGCCCCCTGGGGTTTGATATGCCAAGACCTCTGAGCCCTCCGGCGAGCGCCAGCGGAAGATGTTGTGGGGGAAGGCCGTCGAGTCGTTCCACCGCAGCTTCTGGGTGATGAAGTATCTTAGGCCGGCCTTGCTGAGGATCTGGGGGAGGGTGGCTGGGAAGCCGAAGGAGTCTATCAGCCACGCCACCTCCACGTCGCAGCCCACCATCCTCCTCAGGTACCGCTTACCGTGGAGGATCTGCCTGACGAGGGACTCCCCTGAGGGGATGTTGCAGTCGGCCTCCACCCACATGCCTCCGACGACCTCCCATCGCCCCTCAGCCACTCGACGCCTGATCTCCTCCAGGAGCTCTGGATGGTGCTCCTCCATCCAGGCGTAGTATTGGGCGCTGCTCTGCGCGTAGATCAGCTCCCGATGTCTCTCCATGGCCTCCAGAACCGATTGGAAGGTCTCGATGCAGACCTCTAGGGTCTCCTCCAGGGGCCAGAGCCAGGCGGCGTCTATGTGGCTGTGACCCAATAGGTGGAGGCGGCCTCGGGGATGCCCCTTCAGGCGGTTTCACCCCCTGAGGAAGATGCCTTCGGGGTCTATGCGCCCCCTCAAAAGCTCCAGCTCCCTCTCCGTCGGCGGCTCGGCCGGCTCGGCTTCGTCGACCCCTATCTCGAAGCCGGTGTTCCGCTGGATATCCTCCAGCGTGACGCCGAGATCGGCGTAGTAGGACTCGACGTACATCTCCTTCGTCTCCTCGTCGAAGCGCATCACCCCCATCGTCGAGATGACGGCCTCGGGGCCGCCCCACATGCCGAGCTCCCATCTGGGGACGAGCCTCGTCCTCCCTCGTCCTTCCTCGAAGTCGTGGAGCCAGACATGCCAGCCTGGGCTGGTGATGTAGTCTACCCGCTCGACGAAGCGTCGGCGTTCATGCTTCATCATGATGATCACCCTATTCGCCATCGACGCTATGTCGGCCGCCCCTCCGCTCCCCTCGAAGCGCTTGTCGAAGAGGTAGTAGCCCCCCTTAACCCTGACGCCGATGCCGGTGGAGTTGATGTTCCCATATTTATCCATCTGGGCCCCGCCGAGGAAGCCGAGGTCGATCCGCCGGCGCTGGAGGAGGGAGAACATACAGGACTGGCCGACGCACCAGGTCGAGCCGACGTACCACCTGGAGTCGCCGACGGTCATGGGGATGTGGAGGAACCGTGAATCCCAGAAGCCGGCCTCGCAGCATAGAACCGCCCTGGGGGCGTGAAGGTATTTGGCGAGCATCGACGCGATCATCGGGAGACCCGTCCCTACGAAGACCACCTCCCCATCCCTGATCATCCTGGAGGCTTGGACCACCATCATCTCCAAAGCCGTATAGCCAGGCTTCTGACCCATCTATCTCACCTCCTTATGGGGGGGGGGGCATCTCATGCAGCCTCCTGGGCAGCCCTGGGGCATAGCCCAAGGCCGGGTCGGCCCTCAGGGCCAGCAGCCGCTTCAATCCCAGCTTCTCCAGGTAGGCCCCATGGCTTTCAGCCCCCAAAACCCACTCCTCCAGCCATCGCTGGAAGACCTCGGGGTCTCTCTCCCCATCCCGGGTCACCCTCACCAGCTCGTTGAGGAACCAGGGGTCGTAGTCGTAGTAGCCGAGGCAGGAGCCCGGATGGGCGCCGTAGGGGACCTCGCAGACGGCGTCGACGTAGACGCTGGGTATGAGGTTCATCTCGGGGTTCACGGCCAAGGTCTCTCTGGAGACCACCTGCTCACAGGTGACGATGACATGATCCGCTGCGGCGGCGTGAATGAAGTCGTCGAAGTGGGCGCCGAGGATTCTCGTCGTACCATCGGGGGCGGCCATCTGGGCGTGGAGGATGGTGACATCGGGGTTGATGGCCGGCAGCAGCCTCACCAGCTCGCCCTCGTGGAAGGGGTCCTCGACGACCTCGAACTTCCCCCTCGCAACCTTATGCTGCCTCCCCCTCAGATCCCAGAGGTTGTCGAACTCCGGGTTCCAGAGGTCTGAGCCCCGGGCGGTGTAGGTGGGGATGAAGGGGACGCCCAGCCAGCGGGCGACGAACCTCAAGGAGAGCATGTAGTGGGACTCGTCGT
>LUCA01000061.1 GCA_001593875.1 Candidatus Bathyarchaeota archaeon B23 | reverse complement strand
TTCCACCGATGATATGTGGGCCCTCAATCTAAATGATTTCCGAGATAGGGGCCTAGAACCTCCTCCACCTCCCTAGGTATCTCCTCTATGGGTATGTCTCCCCTCATCTCCCTGACGAGGCTCCGCTCCATGTAGCGCTCCAGTATCGGCCTCGTCTGCTCCTCGTAGACCCTCAGCCGTCTCCTGACCACCTCCTCCCGGTCGTCGCTCCTCTGGATGAGCTGGGCGCCGCACTCGTCGCAGATCTCATCCACCCTCGGCGGGTCGTACTTCAGGTTGTAGATGGCCCCGCATCTGGGGCACCAACGCCTCAGCGAGAGCCTCTCCACCACCACCTCGGGGTCCACGACGATGTTGAGCACCAGATCCAGGGTGACGCCCCTCTCCCCCAGTATGCGGTCCAGGGCGTCGGCCTGGCGGAGGGTTCGGGGGAAGCCGTCTAGGATGAAGCCCTCGGAGCAGTCCTCCCTCCTCAACCTCTCCTCGACGAGCTCTATCACCAACTCGTCGGGGACGAGTTCCCCCCTCTCCATGTAGGCCTTCGCCCTCAACCCCACCTCGGTCTCCCTGGAGACCTCCCCTCGGAGCATGTCGCCGGTGGTGATGACGGGGATCTTCAAGAGGCGACTGATGAGCCTCGCCCTCGTCCCCTTCCCGGAGCCCGGTGGGCCGAAGATGAGAAGCCTCAACCCCATAGGCCTCTACTGGTGGTGATGGATGAGGATTATAATCGTTTCGAGGAATGAGGATGTCAACCCTTTATAGAGGAATAGCGTAGGATCCCTGATGCCTTCACGATATCTCGCCAGGGTCTACGTCAGCCTCAAGTCGGGCTACTCGGATCCGGAGGGGGAGACGACTGCTAGGGCTCTGAGGGGTCTGGGCTACGGGGTTGAGGAGGTGAGGGTGAGTAAGGTCTATGAGGTGGTCTTCGAGGCTGAGGATCGAAGGGAGGCCGGTGAGCTGGTGGAGGAGATGTGTAGGAGGCTTCTGACGAATCCGACGAAGGATGACTACGCCTATGAGCTGAGGGAGATGGAATGAGGCGTATCAAGCGGTCTCCCCACCCCTTCGAGCACTACCTCATCGAGCTGAGGGGGGCCTCCAGGGGGGAGTTGATGGAGGTCGCCGAGGCCCTGGGGCTGGGCCTCACCCCCGAGGAGATGGAGGCCATCAGGGATTACTACACCCTCTCTAACAGGCCGGCGACGGATGTGGAGCTCCAAACCTACGATCAGACTTGGAGCGAGCACTGCTACCACAAGACCTTCAAGGGCGTCATCGAGACCCCCGACGGCGTCGTCGACGGGCTGCTGAAGACCTATATCCGACGGGTGGTGGAGGAGTTGAAGCCAAGGTGGTGCCTCAGCGTCTTCGAGGACAACGCCGGCATCATAGAGTTCGACGAGGAATACGCCATCGCCGTGAAGGTCGAGACCCACAACCACCCCTCAGCCATCGAGCCCTTCGGCGGCGCCGCCACGGGAACCGGAGGCGTCATCCGAGACGTCCTCGGCGTCTGGGCCGACCCCATCGCCTGCACCGACGTCCTCTGCTTCGGCCCCCTCGACACCCCCTACGAGGCGCTGCCTAAGGGGGTGAAGCATCCCACCTACCTCTTCAGAGGCGTCGTCGCCGGCATAGGGGCCTACGGAAACAACATGGGGATACCCACCGTCAACGGCGCCATCTACTTCGAGGAGGGCTACATCGGGAACGTCGTCGTCTACGCCGGCTGCGTCGGCATCCTGCGTAAGGATGAGTACGTCAGAGCCGTGAAGCCCGGCGACTGGATCCTCCTCGTCGGCGGCCGGACGGGCCTCGACGGAATACACGGCGTCACCTTCGCCTCCGCCGAGCTGACGGAGGAGTCTGAGGTGGTCTCCAGACCCGCAGTTCAGATACCAAACCCCATAGAGGAGGAGAAGCTGAAGAGGGCCATCAGGGCCGTGGCCGAGCAGCACCTCGGATCCGGGATAACAGACCTAGGGGGCGGCGGCCTCAGCTGCGCCGTCTGCGAGACGGCTCGCAGATACGGGCTGGGCGCCGAGGTCTGGCTTGACCGGGTGCCCCTGAAATACCCCAAGATGGCGCCCTGGGAGATCTGGATCTCGGAGTCTCAGGAGAGGATGCTGCTGGCCGTGCCGCCCCAGAACCTAGAGGGGGTTCTGGAGATCTTCCACGGCGAGCAGACGGAGGCGACGCCCATAGGCCGATATAGGGAGGGAGGCGTCGTCGAGGTCTTCCATCAAGGCGTAAGGGTCGCCGAGATCGATCTGGATTCCCTCTTCAAGCCTCCTAGGGTGAGGAGGCGTACCACCTGGAGACCTCCAGCCCTGGAGGAGCCGAGCTTCCCCATGCCCCGGGACCTGGGGGAGATGCTGAAGAGGCTGCTGGCCTCGCCGAACATTTCCAGCAGGGAGGAGGTCATCAGGACCTACGACCACGAGGTGAAGGGGTGCACCGTCGTCAAGCCTCTACACGGCTGGAATGCCGGCCCCAGCGACGCCGCCGTCCTGAAGCCCTTGAGGGACTCCTGGAGGGGCCTCGCCGTCTCCTGCGGCCTGAAGCCCCGCTACGGGAGGATAGACCCCTACTGGATGGCGGCCTCAGCCATCGACGAGGCGGTGAGGAACAACGTCGCCGTCGGGGGGCGACGAATAGCTCTGCTGGACAACTTCACCTGGGGAAACCCGGAGCGGGAGGATCGCCTCGGAGCCCTCGTCTACGCCTGCCGAGCCTGCTACGACGTCGCCAGGGCCTATGGGATGCCCTTCATCTCGGGGAAGGACAGCCTCTACAACGAATCCCCCCTGGGCCCCGTGACGCCCACCCTCCTCGTCACGGCCCTGGGGATAGTCCCCGACATAAGGCGAGTCGTCACCCTCGACCTCAAGAGGGCTGGAGACCCCCTCTACATCGTCGGCGTCACAAAGCCAGAGCTGGGGGGCTCGGAGTACTATCGGCTGATGGGCTTCCTAGGGGCCTCCGTGCCGAAGCTGAAGCCCGGCGAGGCCATGGGGATCTATAGGAGGCTCATCGAGGCGATGGATGGGGGCCTCGTCAGGGCCTGCCACGACCTCTCCGAGGGGGGGCTGGCCGTGGCGGCGGCGGAGATGGCCTTCACCGGGGGGCTGGGCCTGGAGATGGATGCCGCCGCCGTCCCGAGGGAGGGGGAGCTGCGCCTCGATCTGCTGCTCTTCTCCGAATCCAATGGCCGACTCCTCGTGGAGGTCTCCAAAGGCCGTGGGGGGGAGTTCGAGGAGCTGATGGGCGACTTACCTCACGCCAGGGTGGGGTGGGTGATGGAGGGGGATCCCCTGGTCATCCAGAGGGAGGGGGAGATCGTCGTAAACCTCCCCTTAGGGGAGCTCTTGGAGGCCTGGAAGACGCCCCTGGGGGCATGAGCCATGAGGCGGAGGGAGATCAGGGTTCTCATCCTCAGGGCTCCGGGGACCAACTGCGACGGGGAGACGGTGAGGGCCTTCAGGGACCTAGGCGTGGGGGTCGACGTCCTCCACACCCAACGGGTCTTCAAGGAGAGAAACCTGGAGGAGTATGACATCCTCGTCTTCCCCGGGGGCTTCAGCTACGGCGACTACGTCAGGAGCGGGGCCATCTGGGCTAAGGAGTGTGAATACCATATAGGCAGGGACCTGGAGCACTTCATCGACCAGGGGAAGGCCGTCCTCGGCATCTGCAACGGCTTCCAGCTCCTCGTGGAGGCGGGCTTCCTACCGGGCTTCGAGGGCAAAGCCAGATACCCCCAGGTGGCCCTGGCGAACAACACCACCGGCGGCTACCAGTGTAGATGGGTTCACCTGAGGCATGTGAATCGGGGGGGCTGCCTCCTAACCTCCTCCCTGCCCAGGGATGCCCTGCTGAGGATCCCCGTGGCCCACGGGGAGGGGCGCTTCCTCCTGCCGAGGGAGGTGGAGAGGGAGTACCTGAGGAGGCTCTACGAGAACGATCAACTGGTGCTCCGCTATACCAAGCCCGACGGGTCCTACGCCGAGGGGGAGTATCCCCACAACCCCAATGGGGCATACCACGACATCGCCGGCATCTGCAACCCCGAGGGCAATGTGCTGGGGTTGATGCCCCACCCTGAGAGGGCCTACTTCGGATGGCAGCTCCCCGACTGGACGAGGTGTGAGGAGCCGCCGAGATACGGCGATGGACGCCTCATCCTGGAGTCCATCGTCAAATACGTCGAGAGGAGGTTCTAAGCCCTTCCCGGTAGGCCCTCAACCTCCCCCTAACCTCCTCGTCCCCGAGGGCGAGGATCTCGGCCGCCAGTAGGGCGGCGTTCTTGGCCGCATCGACGCCGACGACGGCGACCGGGACCCCCGTCGGCATCTGAACCATCGATAGGAGGGCGTCTAGGCCCAGGAGCTTCACAGACCTCGGCACCCCTATGACGGGCTTGAGGGTGTGGGCGGCGATGAAGCCCGGGAGGGCTGCCGAGAGGCCGGCTACGGCGATGAAGACCTCCGCCTCCGCCTCCAGCAGGTAACGCCTCAGGCCCTCGGGGTCCCTGTGGGCTGAGTAGACCACCACCTCATGCTCCACGCCCAGCTCGTCGAGGATGCTTGAGGCCTTCTCAGCCAACTCCCTATCGGATCCGCTTCCGATGATGATGGAGACCCGGGGCATCTCCGTTGATCTCCTCGCAGATACTTATAACCCTCCCCGTGAGGAGGGTTGGAAGGTCTCGATGGCCCCTCGCCGGTTGATGGGGTCTCTCTTCCTGAGAACCCGCAGCCGATTAGGCCGCCTAGCCGGCCAAATCCTCGCTAAGGGCGTTGTGATCCCCCTGGCCGTGGGTTAGAGAGAGTTAAAAGGGCGTAGATCGTCGGAGGAGGGTTACTTCTCCCGCACCTGTAGGGCCTCCTCGATCAACTCCCTCTTCGTCCTCCCCCTGCCCCTCCTCAGCCTCTCCTTAAGTCTCACGCCGAATTCGCCGAACCAGTCGAATTTGGTGCATCCCTCGAGGTCTGAGCACTGGGAGCAGAGCTCGTATCCCCGCTCCTTGGCGCAGAGCCTTATGGCGCAGTCCGGTGGGCCTCCCCCCCTCTCGCAGCCTGAGCAGCCGATGTACTTGGCCAGCCATCCCAGAGAGTCGCTGAGGGCCTTGAAG
>LUCA01000060.1 GCA_001593875.1 Candidatus Bathyarchaeota archaeon B23 | reverse complement strand
TATGCTCTCACTGGTGTTCCTGGTGAAGACGACGTTCCTCCAGGACTCGGCCCCGATGAATCTCGCCACCTTCCTATGGGCCTCCTCATACTCCTCGCTCGCCCTCTGCGACAACCGGTGGACGCCCCTCTCCACATTCGCCCTATACTGATGGTAATAC
This sequence comes from Candidatus Bathyarchaeota archaeon B23, assembly GCA_001593875.1. Classification (GTDB taxonomy): domain Archaea; phylum Thermoproteota; class Bathyarchaeia; order TCS64; family B23; genus B23. The sequence continues at coordinate 5,025 of LUCA01000060.1, read as the reverse complement.
TCCAGCATCTTCTCCAGCACCGGCTCTGGGGTGAGGCTGCTGGCGGCGTTGTCCAGGTAGATGATCCCCGTCTCCAGAATCGGGAAGTCCCTACGGATTCTCTCCACATCCAAGGTTTAAGCCTCCGAGACGTGGATAAGTTGTATAACGCCGTTATAAATCTAACTAAAAAACCTTTCCAACGATATCAACCCCGACGGTAACATGACCCACAGGAGGGGCGCCGAGCGCCTCTACGACCTCTCCGGAGGGAAGGACGACGTAAACCTAGGCATAACTTTTAAGGTTTCCAGCCCCTTAAACCTTGAGCATCGACCGTGGTGGAGGTTTTGACGGAGAAGAGGCTGAGGGGGGTGGTGAGGGAGATAGGGCTGGAGCGGGAGGAAGGCCGCTTCCACTCCTTCAGGGTGAGGATCGGCGTCGTCCTGAAGGGAGAGCGCCCCATGGACTACGAGGAGGGGGAGCTCCTGGTGAAGAGGTTGAGGAGGGAGCTCCTCGGGAAGGAGGTGGAGGTGGAACCCCTCATCTATAGGTGCCCCCTCTGCGGCAGGGACTTCAACTCCGAGCTGGGCTTGAAGAGGCATATGAGGCGGAGCCATAGGGAGGCTAAACTTTAATTCTCAGGCTCTCCCTCCCCTCCTAAAAGGGTGTTCAGGAGTGAAGGTGGGAGAGATCCTGGAGGAGGCGTCTCTCGGCCCCTATCACTATCGGCTGTTGGCCGTCTCCTACCTCGGCTGGATGTTCGACGCCATGAACTCCGGTCTCATCTCCTTCGTCCTCAGGCCGTTGTCGTCGGAGCTGGGCCTCACCCCGGGCGTCGTGGGCCTCCTCCTCAGCGCCTGGCTGATGGGGATGCTCTTCGGGGGCTTCCTCATGGGAACCCTCGCCGACAGGGTGGGGCGTAAACCCATCATCGTCGCCTCTCTCCTCCTCTACTCCACCCCCGCCGGCCTCTGCGCCCTCGCCGACCGCTGGGAGCTCATCGCAGCCCTCCGCCTCCTAGCTGGCATAGGGGCCTCGAGCTACATGGCTGTGACGAGCACCCTCATCTCGGAGTGTTTCCCCAGAAGGATGCGGGGGAGGGCCGTCGCCTTCCTGGAGAGCGCCTGGGCCTTCGGATGGCTGCTGGCCGCCTACCTGGGCCTCATCCTCGCCCCCACCAGGGGTTGGAGGCCCGTTATCCTCGCCGGCTTCACGCCCATCGTCGCAGCCCTCCTCTTCCAACTCCTCATCCCGGAGTCGCCGAGATTCCTGGAGAGGGCGGGGAGGCTCAGCGAGGCCGTCTCCATCCTCGTAGGGGGATCGCTGCTCCCCTCCCAGCGGAGGGGAGAGGTGGAGGCCGAGGAGGCGGGAGAGGTCAGGAGTTTCACCCTAGCCGGCCTCTGGTCTCCGAGGTATAGGCGTAGAACCATGATGCTGTGGATACACTGGTTCTGCATCGTCCTCGCCTACTGGGGCATCTTCCTCTGGGCCCCCTACATCCTCGTCGCCGAGCGGGGTCTCACCCTCGCCAAGTCGCTGAGGTATTCGCTGCTGATCACGGCGATGCAGATACCGGGCTACTGGAGCGGGGCCCTCCTCATCGAGCGAGTCGGCCGTAAGCGGCTGTTGGCCCTCTACATGGCCCTCGCCGGCCTCGGGAGCCTCCTGTTCTCCAGGGCTCGGACGCCGCCGGAGGTTCTGGTCTGGGGCTCCGTCATCTCCTTCTTCAACCTCGGAGCCTGGGGCATCACCTACGCCTACACGCCCGAGCTCTATCCCACCGGAATGAGGGCCTCTGGGGCTGGATGGGCCAACAGCGTAGGCCGCATCGGCGGAATCCTAGGCCCCTCCATCGCAGGGCTCCTACTAGGGCTGACGGGGAGCACTCCCCTCTTCGTCCTCTTCGCCCTCATCCACCTCGTCTCAGCCTCAGCCGTCCTCCTCCTCGGGGTGGAGACGAGGGGTGTGAGCCTCGACTAGATGACGCCCCTCCCCCTCAGCTCCCTGATCTCCTCGGGGCTGTAGCCCAGCCACCCTAGAATCTCCTCCGTATGCTCCCCCAGTAGAGGTGGAGGTGAATGGATCTCGCCTGGGGTCTCGGAGAGCTTCACGGGTATCCCCGTCAGCCTCAGCCTCCCGGCCTTGGGATGCTTCACCTCGACGAACATCCCCCTCTCCCCCAGCTGGGGATGCTCCACAACCCTGTCGACGGTGTTCACTGGGGCGCAGGGGACGCCGGCCTCCTGAAGCCTCCTCAGCCACACCTCGCCGCTCTCCCCCTCGAAGACCTCGCCGAGAATCCTGGCGAGCTCCTCCCGATTCTCCACCCTCCTCGGGTTTGTGGAGAACCTGGGGTCGTCGGCCAGCTCCTCCAGGCCTAGGACTCGGCATAGAGCCCTCCAGTTCCGGTCGGCGGCGCAGCCGATGGTGATGTAGATGTCCCTCGTCCTGAACGTCTGATAGGGAGCCGCCACCGGGTGGGCTGTCCCCAGGCGTTTGGGGAGCTGCCCCATCGCCAGGTAATAGCCCAGGGGCTGGAGCATCCAGCTGACGGCCGAATCCAATAGGGAGACGTCGACGAGCTGCCCCCTCCCCGTCTTCTCCCTCGCCCTGAGGGCGAGCAGTATGCCCACCGCAGCGTAGAGGCCTGTCCCCATATCGACGATGGCCACCCCCACCTTCGCCCCCGGAGGCCTATCAGGTTCACCGGTGACGGAGATGAGGCCGCTCTCCCCCTGGGCCAGGAGGTCGTAGCCCCCTCTATCCCTGTAGGGCCCCGTCTGTCCGTAGCCTGAGACCCGGCAGTAGATGATTCGGGGGTTTATCCGGCTCGCCTCTTCGTAGCCGAAGCCTAGGCGCTCCATGGTTCCTGGCCTGAAGTTCTCCAGGAGGACGTCGCTCCGCTTCAGGAGCTGGGTGAAGATGCGTCTACCCTCCTCGCTCTTGAGGTTGAGGGTGATGCTCTTCTTATTCCGGTTGAGGTAGAGGAAGTAGACGCCCTCGCCTCCCAGGAAGGGCGGCCCCCACCTCCTGAGGTTGTCCCCTACGCCAGGCCTCTCAACCTTTATCACCTCCGCCCCCATGTCGGCTAGGAGCATCGAGCAGAAGGGGCCGGCCACCACCTGGGAGAGGTCTAAAACCCTGATGCCCCTAAGCGGTGGAGCCATATCATACTTTGATGGGCCCAGCCCTATTTCACCCTACCCCTCCAACAGGAAGAGGTAGGGCGCTCCCTCCCCCTCCACCACCTCTACCTCGCAGCCCTCCCCCACGGCCTCCAGGTCTCCGACAACCCTCCCAATGAGCCTCACGCCCCCCACCTCGGCCACCGCCAGGATCATCGGCGACGGATAGCCCTCCGGGGGATAGTGGAGCACCGTATAGGCGACGACCCGGCCCCTGTCGGGGAGCTCTACCTCCTCCAGGGAGCCCCTAGACCCCGGCCCACAGCGGGGGCAGATCGCCCTAGGCGGATGATGGAGGGCTCCGCAGAGCCTACACCTCGAGGCCTTCAGGTGGACACCCATCCCTCACCACCCCCGCTCGTAGACGATGACGACGGCGTTGGCTGCGAAGCCCGAGACGTTACAGCTCAAACCTCGTTCAGCCTCCCTCACCTGCCTCCCACCCGCCTCCCCTCTAAGCTGCCAGGTGATCTCCACCGCCTGGGCGACGCCCGTCGCCCCCAGGGGATGCCCCCTGGCCTTGAGGCCGCCGCTGGGGTTGATGGGCCTCTCGCCGTCGATGGCCGTCAAGCCCTCCTCCACGGCCTCCCCACCCCGCCCCTTCTCGAAGAGGCCTAGGTCCTCGCTCTCCACGATCTCCAGGATGGTGAAGGCGTCGTGGAGCTCCACCACGTCGATCTCATCGATGGAGACTCCAGCCCTCTCCAGGGCCCTCCCCGCAGCCTCCTTAACGGCGTGGAGCGTGAGGGGGTCATCCCTCTCCGTCATCATCACCCTGTCGACGGCCTGGCCCACGCCCCGGAGGACGACGGGCTGATCGGTGAACTCCAACGCCCTCTCCAGCGGAGCCAGAAGCAGCGCTGCGGCGCCGTCGCTGATGGGGGAGCAGTCGAACAGCCTCAAGGGCTCGGCGACAACCCTCGAGCTGAGGACATCCTCCACGGTGATGGCTCTCCTCAGATGGGCGTAGGGGTTCGACAGGGCGTTCCGATGGTTCTTCACCGCCACCAAGGCCAGCTGCCTCCTCGTCAATCCATAACGCCTCATATACAGCCTCGTCAGCAGCGCCGCCAGCGACGGCATCGTCACCCCGTGGGGCCTCTCCCCCTCCGGATGGGTCATGGCGGCGATGGCCCTCGTCGCCTGGGGCGTCGGGAGATGCCTCATCTTCTCCCCGCCCACGATGAGCACGACGTCGTAGAGGCCGGAGGCCACAGCGAGATAGGCGCTGAGGAGGGCTGAGCCCCCCGAGGCAGCCGAGTTCTCAACCCTCTCAGCCGTCTGGGGTTTGACGCCCAGCTCATCGGCGAGGAGCGTCGCTGTGTTCTCCAGGCCGCAGAGCATCCCCGAGGCCATGCAGCCGACGTGGACGGCTTCTATGGGGGTCTCCAGGGCCCCGGCGTCCATGAGGGCCGTATGCGACGCCTCCAGCATGAGGTCTATGAGGCTTCGGTCGGGGTGTTTGCCGAAGGGCGTCATCCCGACGCCTACGATGGCCACCTCCCTCATGGCATCAATAGAGTGGCCTCGAGGGGAGATAACTCTACTGATGAGAAGCGTTAAATCCGCCGCTCCTCAACTCCTCTTGATGATTTCTAGAGAGGCGATCCTCAATCTCATCGGGGAGGAGGAGCTCGTAGGGCTTTTGAGGGAGCTCATCAGGAGGCCGAGTCAGAATCCCCCGGGGCGGGAGAAGGTGGTCGCCGAATACATCTACAACACCCTGAAGGAGTGGGGCTTCAACCCCCAATACGTCTATAAGCCCGACCCTGAGCGGCCCTCGGTGGCCGTCGTCTATGAGGGGAGCGAGGGGAGGCCCCGCCTCGTGTTGAATGGGCATACGGATGTGGTCCCCGAG
>LUCA01000059.1 GCA_001593875.1 Candidatus Bathyarchaeota archaeon B23 | reverse complement strand
CCACCGAGACGCTTCTCTACCCTTAAGTCCTCGAAATTCTTCTCCTAGTGGATTCCTCTTCGGAAAGAAATCTTATTATTAGATACCCATCATAAGTGGTTGGAGCCGCCGTAGCTCAGTCTGGTAGAGCGCCCGGCTGTTAACCGGATGGTCGACGGTTCAAATCCGTCCGGCGGCGCCATCTCCTCGAAGCACTTTTATGAAGGCCTCCTCCCCCTTCTTAGGGTTGAGATTTTTAAGGCGGAGGAGGCCGGAGAGTAGGGTTCTAGATCTATTAGAGAGACATGTCTCCCTCTGCGTCTCCGCCTCCGATGAGTTGGTGAAGGCCTTCAAGGCCAAGGTCTCCGGAGACATCTCCGAGGCTGGGAGGCATATCAGGGCGTTGTCGGGCTTCGAGGAGCAGGCTGATGGAGTGAGGCGGGAGATAGTAGATCTCATTGCGGGTGGAATCTTGCCGCCCTTGAGTAAGGGAGACCTGATGGGTCTAGTTGCGAAGATCGACCTCGTCGCTGACTGGTCTAAAGAGGCTGGACGCATCCTCGAGATACTCCCCCTGGAGGGCCTCTCCGAGGAGCTTAAGGAGCTCCTCTTCGAGTTCGTCAAGATGGATAATCGATGTGTCCACGCCCTCGAGAGGGTGGTGAGGCTCCTCTACACCGATCACGAGGAGGCGTTAGACGCCTGCAACCTGGTGGAGATGATCGAGGAGGGGATCGACGCCCTATACATCGAAGCCCTCAGAATGCTCCACGCCTCAGGGTTGGATGCTCCCACCCTCTTCCTCGCCAACCAGTTGGTGGAGTCCCTGGAGATGATCGGCGACAGCTGCGAGGACACCGCTGATCTCATCAGAGCCGTCGTCGTGAGCACCTTCCACTAGTAGATGAAGGCGGCGAGGAAGGTGGCGGCACCTGCAGCGGCGGCGAAGACGAGGATCCAGGCGTAAAAAATCTCCATCAGGGCCTTGACGTTGATCCACTTCCTCTCCGCCAGTCCCAGGCCGATGAGGGCGGCGATGAGTATATGCGTCCCCGAGAGGGGTAGGCCGAGGAGGGTTCCTGAGAGGAGGATGAGGGCGACGCTTATCTGAGATGCCAGAGCCGTCTCAGGTCTCAGCTGGATGAGGTCTAGGCCGATGGCCCTGACAACCCTCCCGCCCAGGAGAGCTAGGCCTAAGGCCATTCCAGCGCCGCCTAGAAGCCTAAACACAAGGGCATCGAGGCCGTGGAGCACTGAGAGTAGGGACGTGGCGTTCGCTACATCGTTTCCGCCCCTGGAGAGGGAGATGATGGTGACCAACGGGAGGAGGGCGATGCTCGAGGCGTGGGCCACCCGAATCCGATCTCTGAGGCCTCTAACCCTCCTTTGAAGTATCCCCCTGAAGAGGAGGGTGAGGGCCGTAGCCAGTAGGAGGGAGAGGAGGGGGAAGACGGCCCAGCTGGTGGCCACTAGGATGAGGGTTTTCCAATCGACGCCGTTGAGCCCTCCCCTCAGGAGGCCTAGACCAACTATGGCCCCTACGGCGCTATGGGTGGAGGAGATGGGCTTCTTGGAGATGGAGGCAACGGCCATAGAGGTCGCCACGACGCCCATAACGATGACGGCGTCCATGAGGGAGACTCCTCCCTTCAGAAGAAGGCTTCCCATGGTCTCCTCAACCCTTCCACCCAGTAGGAGGGCTCCGATGAGGGAGGTGGAGGCGCCGAGGAGGAGGCTCCAGCGGACGCTGAGAAAGCGGCATCCAGCGAGGGGCGCCACCGACTCGTTGTTAGATCCAATCGCCCAGGCCACGTAGAGGGCTAGCAGGACGACCATGAGGGTGATGGCTTCCACTCCTCAACCACCTCCACCCTCTAACCTAAAGGGCTGCCCTGGTTTGGCTTCGTGATGATGGAGAACCTCCCATAGTCGTATCTCCTTAGGCCGTCTCTCCCCTCGATGTATCTCCCTCCCCCCTCCCTGATCTCCTCTAGGGCCTCCAGGGTCTCCCTCAGCATCTCCCCCTCGATCCAGGGCTCGTTGTGTCCAGGCATCAATCGGTCGTAGAGGTGGCTTAGGGAGGTGAGCCTCCGATAGCTCTCGATGAGCTCATCAATGTCCCCGCCCGGCAGATGCGTGTAGATGGCCCCGGTGTAGAAGAGGTCTCCCGTCCAGAGGAGGCGGCTCTCCTCATCGAGGAGGCAGATGGAGTCGGGGCTGTGTCCAGGGGTGTGGATCACCTCCAGCCTCCGGCCGCCTAGGTCTATGACGTCGCCGTCGTGAAGCCAACGTGTCACCCTGAAGGGTGGAACCCAGTAGGCCTCGGGGTCGAAACCCTCCGGCAGGGGTTTCCAGACCAGGCCTTCAGCCAGCAGCCTCACAGCTCTCTCGTGGGGGTAACCCCTCTGAGCTGTCTGCCTGGCGACGGGGTGGTCGTAGATGGCAGCCATCTCAAAGAGGTGGTCTCCGGCGACGTGGTCGAGGTGGTGATGGGTGTTCACAACCATGATGGGGAGCTCGGTATAGTGCTCCGCCAGGGTCCGGATGTTGTCGATGCCGGTTCCCGTGTCGATGAGGGCCGCCCTCTCCTCGCCGAGGACGAGATAGGACAACGCCTCCTCAAATTGACCTGGCTCGTAGAAGGCGTAGATATGAGGCTCTATCCTGTAGACGTCAAACCAAGGCTGAGGCGACTCGACGCGTTCAAGCTGGGAGTAGATGGGGCGAGGGAGGGCTCTCCACCAATCCTTAGGTCTTACGATATCTCCACTCAACTCCTAATCCCTCTATGAATCCCCTCTTTAGGTTTAAAGCCTAGGGTTAGGGGGTTCGATGCCTATGGGCAGCCCCTTCCACTTATAAGTATTCCATCTATCAAGGTAGATGAGATGGGTAGCTTCACCCCCTCCGGAAGGCTCTCCTTCCTCAGGGCGCTCCCAAGGGATGTCCAGATCGTCATCTACACCCAGGCCCTGAGGAGATTCAGCTTCGCCATCCTGAACGTCCTCTTCCCCATCTACCTCAGCAAGCTGGGGGCCTCGTCGCTGCTCATAGGCGTGACGATGACGGGTAGGTCCCTCTTCCTCGCCCTTAGAAGCCTCATCGAGGGCTTGGCGGCCGATCGCTTCGGGAGGAGACCCGTGCTTCTCTTCACCGCCGGCCTCCTAACCCTCGGCGGCCTGGCCTACGCCCTCACGGAGAACCTCCCCCTCCTGGTGGCCTCAGCCATCCTCCTCAGCGTCGGCACCATCACCTTTCCTCCCGCGGAGCAGGCGGTGTTAGCCGAGAGGGCTGGGGACGAGGATCGGACGGCGATCTTCAGCGTCAACGCCTTCCTCGCCACCCTCATGTCTGTCGCCGGCTCCTTCTCCGCGGGTCTCGCCGAGGCCCTCCAATCCCTCGGCCTAAAGGAGTTGGTCGCCTATAGGGCGTTGTTCGCCGTCTACGCCGCGACCTGTCTCCTAACCCTCCTAGCCTTCCTGTCGATCGAGGAGACGATGGGAGGCGGGGAGCCTGAGGCTGAGGCGGTGGAGGCCTCGGGGGATGAGAGGCTGCTGCTCCTGAAGTGGAGTGGGGTGGTGGCCGTCGACATCATGGGAGGCTCCTTCATCTATGGCTTCCTCTCCTACTGGTTCTATCTACGCTTCGATGTGGGGCCGGGGGTGATAGGAGCCCTCTTCGGGGCCTCGAGGGTGATCTCCTCCCTCAGCTACATCCTAGGCTTCGAGATGGCCAGGCGCTTCGGCATAATCAGGGCGACGGTTCTATCGCGGCTTCCGGTGGTGGCTGTCAACATCCTCACCCCCCTGATGCCTAGCTTCGCCGTCGTCGCGGCTCTCAGGCTCTTCATGTCCCTCTTCTCCATGATCGACGTCCCCCTACGACAGTCCTATATCCTGGGGATCATGGGTCGGAGGAGGGCCTCGGCGGCGGGCGTCGTCACCGTCGTCAGCCGCCTCACCTCCGCTGGAGCCCCCTCCATAACCGGCTACGTCCTCCAATACGTCTCCATGGCTCTACCCTTCTACATCGCCGCCTCCTTCCAATTCGCCTCCGCCTCCCTGATGTATCTCCTCTTCAAGGATATCAGGCCGCCGGAGGAGCGGGAAACCCCGTAGGGTCAGCCCTTAAAGTGCTCCCACCCCCTCCCTATGGGTCTCTCCTCCCCCCCGTCGACGTATATCAGCCTCCGATCCTCGGTGGCGACGCCGATCTCCACGAGGTCGCATCCAACCCGCCTCAAGGTCTCCCTCACCACATCCACGTCCCCAGGCCTGAGGGTGAAGATGAGTTCATACTCCTCCCCACCGTAGAGGGCGAGTTCCCAGGAGTCTAGACCATGGAGCTCCGCGAACTCGGCGGCCTCCTCAGAGAGGGGTAGACGCTCAACCCTGAAGCCGACTCCGCTGCTCTTGGAGAGGTCGTGGAGGCTCATCGCCAGGCCGTCGCTGGAGTCTATGGAGGCCGTCACCACCCCCGACTCGGCGAGGGCTACGCCCTCCATAACCCTCGCCTTGGGCCTGTAAACCGCCTCCACAAGTCGCCGTCTCAAATCCCCTGGGGCCTCTAGGCCCTCAAGGAGTATCTTGAAGGCGGCGGCCGTAGCCCCGAAGGGCCCCGTCGACGCCAGCATGTCTCCAGGCCTGGCCCCGCTCCGTCTCATCAGTCTCCCCCTCTCCGCGACGCCGTAGGCCACGCCTGAGACGATGATCTCGCCGCCCTCGTTGGTGTCTCCCCCCAGGAAGTAGGCGTCGTAATGCCTCGCGGCCTCATCCATCCCCCTGATAAGCTCCTCCACCACCTGGATGGGAGTGCCCCTGGGTAGGGCGAGGGATGCGAGGAAGGCTTGAGGCCTCACGCCCTTGGCGGCGAGGTCGCTGAAGTTCATCACGACGGCCTTCCACCCCACATCTACGGCCCTCATCCCCGGGGGGACGTCGGTGCTCCAGACCAGCATATCCGTCTTGAGGACGGCGACCAAGCCCTCGGAGAGGGCGATGGCTGAGGCGTCTTCCCAGGGTGGGAGGGGGTTTGAGGGCATGGGGGTTATCAGCCCCAGAATCCTCTCGATAGTCTCCCTCTCCCCCAGCTCGTCGATGGTCTTCAAGCCATCCACCTTAAGGTTTGAGGGGATAAAACGGTTTAGAGTGGTAAGGTTAATAACCTATCCTCTGTAAGCCTCGTGATATGAAGCGGCCGCTGGAGGACATGAGGGTTGTAGACCTCACCCACGTCTGGTTTGGCCCCTACTGCACCATGATGCTGGCGCATCTGGGGGC
>LUCA01000058.1 GCA_001593875.1 Candidatus Bathyarchaeota archaeon B23 | reverse complement strand
TGGTACGTCCAGGAGACGGGGGAGGGGGGCTTCATCCTGGCGGGATATAGGACGGGGAGCCTGGGGGAGCTGGCCGACGCCTGGCTCATAAGGATCGATGAGGAGGGGGAGATACTCTGGAGCGCCATCTATGGAGGGGAGGACGACGACTGGCTCTTCTCCGTTCAGGAGGCCCAGGGGGGCTACATATTGGCTGGGAGCACCGGCTCCTATGGGGCGGGAGACTATGACTACTGGCTGATGAAGGTCGATGAGGAGGGGAGGATCCTCTGGAACAGGACCTATGGGGGCCCTGGGAGGGAGATAGCCTGGGAGGTCACCAGGACCAGGGATGGGGGATACATCCTCATCGGCGGCACCACCTCCTACGGCGCAGGGGAGTGGGATGTATGGCTCCTGAAGACGGATGGGGAGGGGGAACCCCAGTGGAACGAGACCTATGGGGGCGGAGGCCGAGACAGGGGGTGGAGCCTCCAGCAGACGAGGGACGGCGGATACATCCTCGTAGGCTACACCACCCCGACGGGGGAGAGACACTGGGATATGCTCCTCATAAAGCTGGCGCCGAAGGGGATGAGACCCCCCATGAGATGGATCATCTACACATCCCTGGCAGCCCTATCAGCCGCCTCGATAACTCTCTTCACCCTATATAGGCGGAGGGGAACGTCCATCAGGGCCCGGTGAAGCCGCATTTAGGGCATCGATACTCCCTGCCGAAGAGGCGGCACTTCTCACACCGCCAGATGGTGACCTCACCGCAGTTGGGGCAGGGAAACTTCACAGACCTCTCATCCGGCGCTATACGCTTGCCACAGGAGATGCAGTGGGGCATTCCTCTCAGCCACTTAGGGCAGCGAACCTCCTATTTAAATGTGGAGGTTTGAGACGCCGTAACCTCCATCACCGCTCAGAACCTATCTACGGTGAAGAGGGTTAAGATGTAGATTAAGAGTGTAAGGAACCAGGTGGAGACCCGTAGCATGGGTCATTTATATATTTGAACAAGACATCTCTAAATGAAGTGGAGAATATGCCTGTGTTCAACAAATTCAAAACCAGCGAGATCAACCCTGAGTCTGGACTCTTCCTCTGCTCTGGTTGTAATGAGGTAATCCCCCTCTCGAAGGAGGAGAAATTCCCGCCCTGTGCTGACTGTGGATCGGCGACTTGGACCATGGTGGCCGTCGCCGGGGAAGCCGGCAAGAGATATCGAACCGGCACGAAGAGCCCCGCGTCAGGCCTCTTCATCTGCACGAACTGTTGGAGTCAAGTCATCCCCATCGCTAAGGGCAACAGCTTTCCTCCATGCGCCTCATGTAAGACGGGATCGGACTGGCAACTGATAGTATCAGCGTAGTTTAAAAAAACTTCTCCCTTTTTCACACCTCAAAGAGAGGTCATCTCCATCCCCTAAGGGAGTCCGTTAAAACTAGGGATTCTCCTCTAGGCTAGGGGTTTAATAGACTTCTCAGCTCCGAGAGGGCCACTCGCCCCAAGACCCTCATCGCTACGCCCAACAGCCTCCTATCCCTCAGGGCTCTCCGGATGACAGCCCTCTGCATATCCATATCCCCCTCCTCCACCAGCCTCGTCAGCAGGGCCTCCAACTCCGCCTCCTTGAGGGCCTTGAAGAGCTCGTCGAGGTCCCGATCCCCCAGCCTATTCATCAGCCTCCTGGCGAGGGACATCGACGAGAACTCCCCTCCGAGCATCGACTTCCACGTCGACTCGTAGCGCTGGAGGAAGCCGGCTGAGGGGTCTCCCAGGCTGAGGGCGTCGGCGGCCACCCTCCCGGCCTCTAGGGCGCAGAGGCCTCCGAGGATGACGCCGCCCCCCGTCGTCGGCTTCGTCTGCCCGGCGGCATCCCCCACGACCAATAGGCCGTCGAGGTAGGTTCGAGGTATGGGGCCGCCGGTGACGACGACGCCCCTCCACGGCCTTGAATGCCCCGGCTCCCCGCCGAAGCGCCTGGAGAGGAAGAGCCTCAACCTCTCATAGGGTTGTCCACTGGAGGCGGCGAGGCCACAGCGGGCCCTAAGGCCGTCGAGGGGGATGACCCAGGCGAAGAGGCCGGGGGCCAGCTGGCCGCTGAACCAGAGCTCCACCAGGTCGGCGTCGACGTCGACGCCCTCCACCTCCACGTTCACCCCGCCCAGTAGGCCGCCTGGGCGTTCCAGGCCAGCCTGGGTTGAGAGGAGGGAGGAGGCCCCCTCGGCGTCTATGGAGACCAGGGCCTCGACCTCGAAGTCGACGCCCGATAGGCCGGCTATGCGGCCGTCGTCGTGGAGCCATCGCATCACCCTCCTGGAGGTCTCTATGGAGGCGCCCTCCCCCTCAGCCCTCTCAGCCAGCGCCCCATCGAATCGGGGTCTGTCGATGACGTAGGCCTTAGCCCTCTCTCCCCAGGCCTCCAGGGTGATGCCGCTGGGGGAGATGAGGCGGCATCCCCTCACCTCGTTGAGGATGAACTCCCCGGGTTCTATGCCCAGCCGTCTTAGGCCCCGGATGCTGAGGAGGCCTGCGCAGTGGGGTGGCTCCCCGATGGTTGGATGCTCCTCGTAGACGGAGACCGAGGCCCCTCTCCGGGCTGCCTCCCAGGCGGCCAGGAGGCCTGCGGGCCCTGCGCCTACGACGGCGACCTCCACCCTCATCTCCGCTTTACGAACTCCACGAACTCCACCGTCTCCATGTGGGGGAGGAACCTCTGGATGTCGAGGGCGACGGCCCTCTTCGCCAGCTGGAGGTTCTCGGCGAAGAACACCTCATCCGGCATCGTGATCCTCACCCTTCTCTTCAGCAGCTTCAAGCTGAACCTCTCGGGGTCGACGCCTGGGAACCTCCTCTCGATGAGGGCCCTCACCTTCTCCCCCTCCCCCTCCAGCCGCTTGACCACCCTCACCTTGTAGAGGATCTTCCTCCCTGCTAGGGGGTGGTTGAAGTCGAGTTGAACCCTCCCGGCGCCCACGCTCCTGACGACGGCCGTGCGGCCGTCCACCTCTATGCGTTCACCTATGCGGGGCGTTATCCCCTTCGACCTCAGAACCCTGTAGGGGACCATCCTGATGTTCCTGGGATCCCGCTCCCCGAAGGCCTCCTCCGGGGGTATCTCGATCTCGGCCTCCTCGCCGACCTTCAGCCCCTCCAGCCTCTTATCCAGCCCCCTGAGAACCCAGCCCTCGCCGACGACGACGAGTCTAGGCCCATAGACCTCGTTCTCGTCGTAGATGCCGCCGCTCTTAGCTGTTTCCTCATCCGTCGTCTCGAAGACCTCGCCGGTCTCCTCCACCCTCCCCGTCATCTCGATGAGGATGAAATCCCCCTTGGAGACCACCTCAGCCTCCGCCTCAGCCTCCAACTCCTCCCCTCTCTCCTCAGCCTTCTCCTCGCCCATCCCTAGACCCTCAGAGGTTGAAACCCACATCGGGATAAAGCTTTATGGTGACCCAGGCCATAAGCCTTGGGGATCATGGAGAGGGAGAGGACCATAGCCGACAGCGTTGCGGAGACGAGGAGGAGGCACGCCCTCTACCTCAAGGCCGTCAACCACCCCCTGAGGCGTCGCATCCTGGAGGCCCTGAGGGAGGGAGACGCCACCCTGGAGGAGCTCTCATCGAAGACGGAGCTCGATGAGAAGACCCTGGAGTGGCATCTCGGGGTTCTGGAGCACGGCTTCTGCGTCGAGAGAGTCGAGGAGGGGGGGCGAACCCTCTACAGGTTGACGGAGGAGGGGAGGGTCATCGAATACCTGTGAGGGATACCTTCATTTAGGGCCTCAGCCTTAGACGACCTGATGTCCTCGGAGGATAGGCGTAGGCTCCTCGCCTACTGCGGCGTATACTGCGGCCTCTGCGCCGAGAGGAGCCGTATACCACGGCGGGCGAGGCTTCTCAGGGAGGCGATGGAGGGGGAGGGCTGGGACAGGTGGTACGAGGGCGTTGAAGCCCTCAGGGAGAGCTTCCCCATCTTCTGGGAGTTCCTGAGGAGGCTGGAGGAGAACGACTGCGCCTGCAGAGGTGGCGGAGGCCCTCCAGGATGTAAAGTGAGGGGGTGCGCCGTGGAGAGGGGCGTGGAGGTCTGCCCCCTCTGCCCGGATTATCCCTGCGACATGATCAAGGTGATAGCGGAGCACTATCCAACGCTGATCCACGACGGCTTGAGGATGAGGCGTATAGGCGTAGAGCGTTGGATCGAGGAGCAGGAGGAGAGGCGTCGCAGGGGCTTCGTCTACGCGGATATAAGGATACCCTGGGACTTCGATCAGCCCTCCCCACTCTTCGATGACTGAGACCTCCAACGGGTCTCCTCCATGCCTAGGAGGAGGATGAGGGCTGGGATGGAGGGGAGGGGCATGATGAGAAAAGATGAGGAGAGGGGCCAGCGGGTCAGCTTTAGAGCCGAGAGGCAGAAGGAGGGGCCTACGATGAGGCCGAGGTCCATCACGGCGTCGAAGGCCCCGAAGAGGGTGGCCCTCCCCTCCTCCGGCAGCAGATCGGCGGCCATGGTGGAGCTCATCAGGTAGATGATGGAGCTGCTCAGCCCGTAGAGGATCATGAGGAGGAGCAGGGCCCCGAGGCCCCTCGCTGGGTAGAGGGCGACGGTTGTGAGGGCGCAGGAGACGAGGCCCAGAAGCATGAGGCGTCTACGGCCATACCTGTCGGAGAGGGGGCCTGCGATGAGGCTCGACGACGAGAAGGCCGCCGCCTCGGCGGAGAATAGCAATGCGATCTCCACCTCCCTGAGCCCTCTCATCACGACGACGGCTGGGAGGAAGGAGGCGAGGGCTGAGAAGGAGAAGGTCTCCGAGAAGCCCATGACGGCGACCCTGAGGAGGTTGGGGTCTCCCCTTATGAGGCGGAGGCTCCTGATGGGGAGGCTGAGGGGCCTTCGACGCCCCTCTGGTAGGGGGAGGAGGGCGAAGAGGAGGAGGGCCAGAAGGGTGAGGGCGAAGTCCAGGTAGATGGGGGCGTAGAGGGAGAAGAGCTTCGCCAACAGGCCTCCGACCATAGGGCCTACGGCGAAGGCGAGGCCCTGGCTGCTCCTGAAGAGGCCCATCGCCCACCCCTTACGCTCGCCGCCCAGCTCGGCGACGAGGGCGAGGAGAGAGGGAGCCACCAGGGCATCGGCCAATCCCCCCAGCCCCCGGAGGATGAGGAGATGACTCCAGGAGGAAGCGTAGGCGCATAGGATCGACGACATGGCGGCGAGGGAGGCCCCGAGGAGGATGACCCTCCTCCGCCCATATCGGTCTGCGAGGGCCCCGGTGAATATCTGGAAGAGGGAGAGGAGGATCATGTAGGAGCCTCCGATGGATGCGATGTCTAGGCCTCCGGCCCCCAGCTCCTCGGCGAGGAGGGGTACGATGGGCCTCATCAACTGGGCGCTGAGGAAGGTTATGAAGGTGGCGAGGGCGAGGAAGTAGACGGCGGTGTAGGAGCTCAAGATGAACCCTCACGGCCTGGGCCCGGGGAGATTCGAACTCCCGACCGACAGGTTATGAGCCTGTCGCTCTACCAAGCTGAGCTACGGGCCCTAAGGGATCATCGAGCCGAGCTGCGATATAAAAGGTTCTAAGCCATTCCACGCCGTCCCCCAGCCTAACCTGAACCTCCTCCCCCCGGGCCATAGGCTAGAAGCCTCGGCAAAGGGGTTATAAGGCTCTGCCAGACCCAATTCTAATGGGCTCCGGTGGTGTAGTCTGGACAAACATAACGGCCTTTCGAGCCGTTGATCCCGGGTTCAAATCCCGGCCGGAGCACGGGGTTCAGGGTTTGAAGCATGGGGCAGCCTCTCATCGGAGGTGAGAGGTCCATCCCTTACTCGTGTCGACTACGTTGAGCATATTAAGGGGTTTAGGGGAGATGGAAACATGGAGATCGTCGAGGTTGAGGTCCTAGTCTTCTGGTATAGGTCGAGGATTGTGAAGGACGAGGAGGGGCACATCCACCCTGGACCTGAGCACGATGAGTTTCAGACCCTGTTGAGGATCGCCTCAGATGAGGGGGTGGAGGGCTACTGCTTCGGCTGTGATAGGGGGGCCATAGAGGGCCTCGTGAGGCCCATCCTCCTAGGCGAGAATCCGCTGTATAGGGAGAGGATCTGGCGTAAGCTGAGGAGGATGCAGAGGCTCTACGACGCCCTCACCGACAGGGTTTTGGCGGCCGTCGATATGGCCCTCTGGGACCTCGCCGGGAGATACTTCGACAGGCCCATCTACCAACTCCTAGGCGGATACCGAGATAGGGTGAGGGCCTACGCCAGCACCATGTGCGGCGACGAGATCGAAGGCGGCCTA
>LUCA01000057.1 GCA_001593875.1 Candidatus Bathyarchaeota archaeon B23 | reverse complement strand
TATCTCCCTCTCTAGGTCCATCTCCACCCTCACCCCGAGGAGGCTCTCCACCCACTCGGCGGAGTTGAGGGGTCTGAGCTCCCTCCTTTCCAGCTGCTCCCCCTTCAGCTCTCTAAGGTAGAGGGCTAGGGTGGCGGCGTAGAGGAGGAGGGCCATAGGCGTCATGGTGGTGATGAAGGAGCCGAAGGGGAGGCCCCCCTCCAGGGCGACGATGATGTTGGGGATGGAGCTCACCATCAGCACCAGGCCGCCGACGTTCGTGACGATGGCCTGGAAGATGAGGATGGTCTGGGGTCTAAGCTCCCCGCTCTGGGCGATGAGGAGGGTGAGGGTGGCGGAGACGAGCATCGCCCCTATGTTGTTGAGGAAGATGGTGAGGATCATGGTGAAGGTGAGGAGTAAGACGGCCAACAGCGTCGACGAGGGGGAGAGCCCCACCATCCTGGCTGCGATGTAGCTGAAGATGCCGGATCGCTCAGCCCCTCGGACGAGGAGCATCATCCCGAAGACTATGCAGAGGATGTCAAGCTCCACATACTCCAACAGCCTCTCGGGGCTGACGACGCCGAGAAGGAGGAAGATTCCCGCCCCTATCAGGGCAGCATAGGTTCTATGGATGCTCTCGGATACTATAAGCAGGAGGATGAAGAGGAAAATAGCGAGGGATAGGAGTTGGAGTGCATTCATATCACACCGTCTCTTCCGTCTCCTCCCTCTCGGACGGCCTGATGGCCTCAGATATCTTCCGGTACTCAGCGATGAGCTGATCTATGGTGTGCTTTCTCAGCTTCAACAGGAGATTCCACTTATTCTTCGAGTTCGTCTCCAGCTTACTAACCCTCTCACAGAGATCTGAGACCTCCCCCTTGAACTTCTCCAACTCCGCCATATACCTCTTCATCTCCTCGTCGATGTAACGCTGAAAGCGGATCTCGATCTCCTCCAGCCTGCTCTTCAGCTCGTCTCTGACGATCTCCCTCACTCTGTCCTCGATGCTCATACCCCTCTAGATACAACACCCCGGGGAAAACAGATATAATTTTCCTCGGGAGGGCCGTCCTCCCTCCCCTGGAGGCGATTCGGCCACAAGGTTATTATAGACTCGGGAGGGCCTAAGCCCATGGATCGGGGGGAGAGGATCCACTGGATCTGCGCTATGCTGAGGGACAGCCTCTACGAGGGCGCCTCCTTCGTCCTCTTCGAGAACCCTGAGAGCGGGAGGTTCATCCAGTTCGCCCTCATCGGCAGAGACGGCCTCATCTGCGACGTCCCCCTCACCATGCTGTCCCGGGAAGAGGAGGAGAAGATCAGGGCTTTAATGCCCGAGACCTCCAGGGATATGGAGACCGGTGAGCTGCTATCCTACCAGAGGTGGTTCGACGTCCATGAGCTGTATAGCGCTGCGGAACTGGCGGAGAGGATCTTCACCCAGATCTTCGGCCTCCCCCCGAACTATGAGTTGAGATGTCTCTCAGGCTGATGGAAGTCCTCCACCCTGAGCTGCTTTATCATAGCCTGAGGAGAAAAGGAGGGGTTAGAAGACGATCCTCTCGCCGTCGTTCTCCAGTAGGCGTTCCCGCTTGCCGTCGATGTTGCTCTGGATCAGCTTGATGACGTCTGGTGATAGGTTTCTGAACCTCCCCTGCAGCTTGAGGTACTCCTCCACCGGCTTGGGCTTCGGCTTCGACGTCAGCCTCAGGGTTCCGTCGACGATCTCGTAGAGGGGCCATATCCAGGTCTCGACGCTGAGCCTCGCCACCTCCACGGTCTTCGAGGGGTGGAAACGCCAACCCGTCGGGCAGGGCGAGACGAAGTGGATGTATTTGAAGCCCCTGATCTCCTTCGCCCTTCTCAACTTCCCCTTCAGGTCCGCTGGATGGGAGATCGAGACCGTCGCCACGTAGGGGACGCCGTGTTGGGCGATGATGAAGGGCAGGTTCTTCTTAGGCGACTCCTTCCCCAGCGGCGTCGTCGTCGTCCAAGCCCCGAAGGGGGTGAGCCCACTCTTCTGGATGCCCGTATTCATGTAGGCCTCGTTGTCGACGCAGATCTGGATGAGGTTCTCGTTTCGCTCGGCGGCCGCCGAGACCTTGTTGAAGCTTATATCCCCCACCGCCCCGTCGCCGCCGGAGGAGACGACGGTGATGTCGTCCCGCCCCTTCATCTCCAGCGCCGCCGAGATGCCCGTAGCCCCATCGGCGACGAAGGAGAAGTGGAAGCCGAAGGTGGGCACCCTTAGGAATCGGATGGCGCACATGGCGCAGGGTCCGTCGCCGAAGACGATGGTCTTCGGCCCCAGGGCCTCCAGGGCCATCCGCCAGAAGAGGGGGCCTCCGCACCCCGGGCAGCAGAGGTTTCCGCCCTGGATGAGGCTCTTCTCATAGTATTCATCGAAGATGCGGTCGGTCTCCATCACATCACCTCCCCCAAGTCCAGGAGTTCCACCCACTCCACCTCCTTCTCCACGTAACCCCTCTCGTAGGCCTCCAGCACCCTTTCAGCCATATACCTGATCTGGTTGATGGTGACGTCGCTGCCGCCTAGGCCGACGTGGAAGTTCAGCAGTAGGGGTCGATCATCCAGGGGGTAGAGGGCCCTGGCTAACTCCATGGCTACGACGCCTCCGCCGGCTGAGCCGAAGCTCGTATTCCTGTCGACTACGCCTATGACGTGGTACCGCATCGCCATCTCCCTGAACTCCTCCGTGGGGAAGGGCCTGAAGCCCCTCAGCTTCACCAGGCCTATGGGTTTGCCCTCCCCCCGCAACTCGTCGACGACGTCTCGAGCCGTCCCCGTCATCGAACCCATGGTTATCAGCACCGCCTCCACGTCCTCGCAGGCATACTCCTCTATGAGGCCGTCGTAGCCCCTGCCGAAGCGTTTGGCGTACTCCTCATCCACCTCCTCGATGACCCCCTTCGCCCTCTCCATCGCCTGCTGCACCTCGTATCTCGCCTTGGCGATGTTCATGGGGAAGGGGGGTCTATGGTAATCCTCCGGATACAGCGAGTAGAGCTCATGCTTGTAGGGCGGCAGGAAGTCGTCCACCTCCCCCTGATCCGGAGCCGCCGTGGGTATGGCCGTCGCCGAGACGAAGTATCCCTCATAGCAGACGGCGACGGGGAGGTAGATCCTCCGATCCTCCGCTATCCTATAGGCCTGGACGACGGTGTCCAACACCTCCTGGCTGTTCTCGCAGTAGAGCTGTATCCAGCCCGTATCCCTCTGCAGCAGGGAGTCGTTGTGATCCGGTCTCAAGCCTCCGAGGGGGGCGATGGCCCGATTGACCATGCACATCACCACCGGCAGCCTCCTCCCCGGCGGCATCCAGAGGGCCTCCTCCATGTAGACGATGCCCTGGGCCGCTGAAGCCGTGAAGACCCTCGCCCCCGCGGCTGAGGCGGCCGCCGCGGCGGCCATGGCGGTGTGCTCCCCCTCCACCTTGATGTACTTCGCCCTCAGCTCCGGGCGATCATCTCAGCTAGGTGGTTTATCAGCTCCGTCTGCGGCGTTATCGGGTAGACGGGTATCACCTCCACCCTGCTGAGCTTCACCCCCCAGGCCGCCGCCTCGTTTCCATCCATCATCTTCGTGAAGCCCATCTCCCTCACTCCTCCCTCACCATCCTTATGGCTTCGACGGGGCACTCGTTGGTGCAGATCCCACAGCCCTTACAGAACCTGAGATCGAAGAGGACTCCCCGCTCGGTGAGGAGGGCCGTCCCCTCCGGGCAGAAGGTCTGGCAGAGGCCGCATCGGATACATCGCTCGTTGTCCACCTCGGGCCTGAAGGCCCTGACGAATTGGATGCTCACGCCTCCCAGACCTCCACCGACTCGTATCCCCTCTCACAGGCCTCGACGTTGAGCTCCCCGATCCTCCCCGGAAACTGCCTCCTGATGGCCTCATAGAGGGATTCGAGCTTCACCCACCTCGTCGCCCTGCTGACGGCTCCCAGCATCACGGTATTCGTGATCGGTATGGCCCTCGGGCCGAAGAGGTCGGTGGAGATGGCTGTGGCGTCTATAGTCGCCACCTTCGAGAGCTCAACGCCCAGGTTGACCTCCTCGGGCTTACCCCTGTAATTCAATACGGCGATGCCGCCCTTCCTCAATCCCGTCCTCGTCGCCTCCACCTTTATCAGGGCTGGGTCGAGGACGACGATGGCGTCGGGCTCGTAGATGCCGCAGCTCCGCCTTATGGGCTTCTCATCGATCCTGAGGAAGACGGTGACCGCCCCGCCCCTCCTCATGCCTCCATAGACGGGGATCTTCTGCGCCCACTTCCCCTCCCTGAAGGCCGCCTCCGCGAGGAGAAGCGTCCCCAGGACGGCGCCCTGGCCGCCCATGCCGTGAAACCGTATCTCCAGCAGCTCTCACACCCTCCCCTAATTCATCCACTTGGGGTAGATAAAGCCTCACCATCGTTCTACGCTCTCGAACAATCGTTCAAATGACTGGTATTATCTCAGAGGGTGAACCCCTTGATCTCGACATGAGCCGAGAAGTTCGAAGTCGAGGCATATCGAAGATGGAGGTCGTCTTCATAATGATGCTGCTACTAGCCTGGTGTGGATTGTTCTATTATGGCCAGTCAAAGCCCCTAGAGGGTGAGCGACTACTGGATCGCTTTGACTCCTATGAGGAACTCGTCGAATACCTGAAGCTCCACGAGGATTCATGGTCTTCCTATAGGCCTGGATTTTGGAGGGGTCCGATACTGCTGCTGGAGGGGGAACAGGCGAAGGAGGCCTCCACCACGGAGTACTCCACCACCAACGTCCAGGTGGCTGGGGTCGATGAGGCGGATGTGGTCAAGACCGACGGCCGATACCTCTACATCGCCTCAGGCTGCAACGTCACCATCCTTAGGGCTTATCCCCCAGAGGAGTTGGAGGTCCTCTCAACCCTCAGCCTCAACGCCTCCGTGGCTGGACTATACGTCTACGGCGATCGACTAGCGATCCTCTGCTCCTCCCCCCTCTTCTATCCCATACCGTATGGCGACGTAAAGGCTGAGATAGTCCCCCCCATCTGGTGGGGGGAGACCCTCATAGAGGTCTACGACATCTCTGACAGGGAGAGTCCGAGGCTCCTCAGCCGAGTCCGCCTAGACGGCGACTACCTCAGCTCCAGGATGGTGGAGGGCTATCTCTACCTGGTGGTGAATAACCCCGCCGTCCTCCTCAACGAGAGCGTCGTCCACCTCCCCAGAATAATGGTGGATGGCGAGGTCATAGAGGTGGAAGCGGAGGAGGTCTACTACCACAACGAGACGGAGGGTGGATCCATCTTCACCACCATCGCCTCCATCGACCTCCTCAACCCTGAGGCATCCCCTCAGCACGTAACCTTCCTCCTCGGCATCGCCTCGGAGCTCTACGCCTCCAGGAGAAACCTCTACATCGCCATCCCGGAGTATCTAAGGGCCTCCCGGGGCTGGTGGAGGGAGTGGACGTCCATCCACAGGGTGAGCTTCGAGGGTGGCGGCATCCTCTACGAGGCGGCAGGGAGGGTACCCGGCAGGGTGCTCGACCAGTTCTCCATGGACGAGTATGAGGGACACTTCAGGGTCGCCACCACCAGCTGGATGCGGGACCCGACGAAGAGGATGAGGCCCATGATGGTGAACAACCTCTACATCCTAAACCTAGACCTAGAGGTCGTAGGCCGCCTCGAGGGCCTAGCGCCCGACGAGGAGATCCACTCGGCCAGGTTCATGGGTGATCGCTGCTACCTCGTCACCTATCGTCAGGTCGATCCCCTCTTCGCTCTAGACCTCTCAGACCCCGAGAAGCCGAGGGTGCTGGGGGAGCTGAAGATTCCGGGATACTCGGACTACCTCCACCCCTATGGCGAGGGGCTGCTCATCGGCGTCGGTAAGGAGGTCATCGTCGAGGGCGACGTCGCCTACGAGCGTGGCGTAAAGGTGGCCATCTTCAATATCTCGGACCCGACGAAGCCGAGGGAGACAGCCAAGATCGAGCTGGGCGGCTGGGGTTCCGACACCCCTGTGCGATGGGAGCATAAGGCCTTCCTCCTCATCGAGGATCGAGGCCTACTGGTGATGCCCATCACCATAAGCTGGATGGATTGGAGCTCCTCGAAGGGCTTCTGGCAGGGAGCCGTCGTCCTCAGCCTCTCGCCTGGAGGTATAGAGGTGGAGGGGTGGATCACCCACATGGATGGGGGGAGGCCTCCAAACCCGAGGTGGGAGGTGAGGCGAGCCCTCTACATCGGCGACTACCTCTACACCATCTCCGAGGGCCTTGTGAAGGTCAGCAGTCTCCTCGACCTCAGCGAGGTCGCAGCCGTCGAGATATCCTAGGCCTCTCAGCCTCCCTCAGCCGTCCAGCCAACGCCTCCTCGACGACCCTCGGGATTCTTTCTATCAAGTCGATGGGTGATAGGTGGTAGCCCTTCTCCCCGTAGGCGAGGTCTCCGGCGTAGCCGTTGATGAAGGCCCCAGCCACCGCAGCCTCGAAGGGGTTGGCGCCTAGGGCCATGTAGGCTGCTACGATGCCCGAGAGGACATCGCCGGTTCCACCCACCGTCATGCCGGGATTGCCGGTTCGATTGTAGCGGGTGTATCGGCCGTCGCTGATGATGTCAACGTGCCCCTTCAGCAGCATCGTCACCCCGAGCCTTCTCGCCTCCTCCTCGACGTCTCTCCCCCTCTCCTCCAGGCTCCCCATCGCCTCCCTCCCCGTCAGTATCTTGAACTCCCCTCCATGAGGCGTGAGCACGGTGGGCGCCCCAAACCTCCTCTTCGGCCCAGCTATGGCCTTCAACCCATCCGCATCGACGAGGGTGGGGATGCCCCTCGCTTCAAGCTCATCCAAGAGCCTCCAGACCCCCTCCACCGTCCTCTCGTGGAGTCCCAGGCCGGGGCCTACGACGGCTGAGTCGACCCTATCGAGGAGGGGGAGCAGCTCCTCCACGCCTCTAGGCGTGAGGCGTCTCCCCCTCAGCTTTATCGTGATGAGTGTAGGCGAGTAGCCGGCTATGATGTTGGCGGCGGCCTCGGGGGCGGCGACGTAGACTAGGTCGACGCCGATGGCGTAGGCCGCCAGGGCTGAGAGGGCCGGCGCACCCGTGTAGGTCTCGGAGCCCCCGACGACGAGCACCCGGCCGAAGTCTCCCTTATGAGCCTCGGGGGGCCTGGGCTTGGAGACGAGGTGGACATCCCCAGGGCCTGAGAGGAGCTCCGCCTCCGGTGGAATCCCTATAGTCTCCACGATCAGCTCCCCCAGGTATCTCCCAGCCCTCTCAAAGCCCCTCTTCGGCTTGTGGAGGGTGACGGTGAGATCGGCTCTTACCGCCGCCCCCTCAGCTCGACCTGTGTCGGCCTCCAGGCCCGAGGGGACATCGACCGCCACCTTGAAGGCCTTGGAGGCGTTCATCGCCTCCACCATCTCCCTGTAGGGGGGCTTTAGGGCGCCCCTCACGCCGGTTCCCACCAGGGCGTCGACGACGACGTCGACCTCGGGGAGTTCGATCTCGGCGGAGTCTCTCACCACCCTGAGGTCTATGCTCATCTCCATAGCCTCCACGGCCTCCCAGTTCCTCCTCGTCTCCTCCACTCGCACCCAGGAGGGGTCGCCGAGGAGGATGACTTCCACCCTGTAGCCCTGGGAGGCGAGGTGTCTCGCTGCAGCCAACCCATCTCCGCCGTTTCCCCCCAGGCCGCAGACGACTAGGATTCGGCTGTCGGCGCTGAACCTCCTCTTCACGGCCTCGGCGACGGCTCTGCCGGCGTTCTCCATCATCTGAAGCCTTGAGATGCCTAGATACTCGGCGTTCATCTCCACAGCCCTCATCTCCCTCGATGTGAGGCTGTCGTCTAGGATCAAGGCCGCTCAGAGACTCTTGGTGCCGTGGGCCTTTAAGCCTCTCGACCGAAGAACCCTTTTTAATCCGTCGCTGGGTGGGGTATCATGGTATGGAGTTTCCTCCATCTACCCTGAGGGCCGTCTTCCCCTTCACCGCCTTCGTCGATCAGGAGAGGTTGAAGCTGGCGTTGCTGCTGAACGCCATAAACCCTCGTATAGGCGGCGTCCTCATCCGAGGCCCCAAGGGGACGGGTAAGAGCACCGCTGTGAGGGCCCTCGTAGACCTGCTGCCCGAGGTGGAGGTGGTGGCCGACTGCCCCTTCCGATGCAGCCCCCACGACCCCACGAACATGTGTGAGGTCTGCCGCTCCAGGCTGAGGAGGGGGGAGAGGCTGCCCATGGAGAGGAGGAAGATGGAGATCGTCGAGCTTCCCATAGGGGCGACGGAGGATCGGGTTGTCGGCACCCTGGATATAGAGAAGGCCATCAGGGAGGGGGTTAGGGCGCTGGAGCCCGGCATCCTCGCCCAAGCGAATCAGAACCTCCTCTACATCGACGAGATAAACCTCCTCCCCGATCACATCGTCGACTGCATCCTCGATGCGGCGGCCTCAGGTTGGAACGTCGTCGAACGAGAGGGGATATCGGTCCAGCATCCCTCCCGCTTCATCCTCGTGGGGACGATGAACCCCGAGGAGGGGGAGCTCCGCCCCCAGCTCCTAGATCGGATGGCGCTGCATACGGAGGTCTCGACGATCAAGGACCCCAAGCTGAGGATGGAGGTGATGAGGCTCAACATAGAGTTTGAGGAGGACCCCTTAGGGTTTAGGGAGCGATACGTCGAGAGGCAGAGGGAGTTGATGGAGCGCATCGAGAGGGCTAAGGGGCTTCTCCCCTCGGTGAAGGTCCCCGAGACCCTCTACGAGGTGGTGGCCAGGATGGCCATCACCCTCAACGTCGATGGGCATAGGCCCGACATAATCATCGCCAAGTCCTCT
>LUCA01000056.1 GCA_001593875.1 Candidatus Bathyarchaeota archaeon B23 | reverse complement strand
TGGAGCTGGGGGGATGGAGGGTCTGGAGGACGAGGAAGATGGGGACGGAGAGCGAGGGGGGGCGGCGGGGGAGGGGGGTTCCCGTGGAGACGCTTCCCTCCGAAGGCGGAGCCCTCTTCGAGGTCCATATGGAGACGGGGACCAGGTATCTACGGTGCTCCGTCGGCGAGGTCTACGAGGAGGGGATGTGGAACCCCCATGAGGGGTGTAGGGCGATCCCCTATAAGGGGGGAGAGCTGGGGCTGAACTTCTCAACCCTCCACCCCTATGAGACCTACACCTTCTATGTTAAGCCCCTCGTGAACCTCACGGATCATATACCCGTCACCCTCAACGTCGAGAGATTGGTCTTCGACGGGGAGGTGGAGTACTACCCCTCCCTCCAGGTCTTCTACACCCCCAACGCCTTCTCCGAGACCTACTGGGTGACCCATAGGGAGTATCAGTTCTCGGAGGAGGAGCTGAGGGCTGCGGAGGTGACGCCCCTAACCCACTGCCTCGGGGTGCCGGAGGAGATGGGGGAGAGGCTGAGGGAGATGGCTGAGGAGGCCGTGGGAGCCGCCTACAGCCCCTACGACCAGCTCAGGGCCCTGGAGGCCTATCTGAGGGAGAACTACGTCTACGATGCGAACTATACGCCGCCGCCGAGGAACATCGACCCCGTCGAGTGGTTCCTCTTCCACGAGAGACGGGGGACCTGCAGCCACTTCAACTCGGCCCTAGCCCTGCTGGCGAGGGCGTTGGGCATACCGGCGAGGGTGGTGAGGGGATACCTCGTCTCCCCCGACGCCGAGTATCAGTTGGTGGCCCCCGGGCAGGCCCACACCTATGTGGAGGTCCCCTTCGAGGGCCTGGGCTGGGTGATCTTCGACGCCACCCCCGAGGAGACGACGGAGGCCCCGGAGAAGGAGAGCAGGATCTCGACGGTGACCAACATCACCTGGTGCAGCCCCACCGCCCTGAGGGGTGGGGGCTTCATCGTCGTCGGCTCGGTCAACATGTGGAATGGGACGCCCGTCTCGGGGATGGAGGTTCAGGTCTTCCTCAAGCCGAGCAAGAATGAGACGGGCTTCCTCGTCGGCGTGGGCGTCGTCGACGAGGGCCTCTTCAACATCACCTGTGCGACGCCCCCCGAGGCGGAGGTGGGCGACTACCACGTCGTCGCCAGGGCCGTCGGCAACGAGGTCTACATGGAGTCCTGGAGCGACCCCAAGCTGAGGCTCATGTCAAGAACCGAGGTGGCGGTGGAGGCCCCGCCCAAGGCCTACGTGGGGGAGGAGATCGCCATCAAGGGGAGGGTTAAGGACCCGGCGACGGGGAGGCCCATAGCCAACGTCACCCTCCTCGTCGTCGTCGACGGCGAGACCCACCTCGTCGAGACGGATGGGGAGGGACGCTTCACCTTCCTCCACACCTTCAACTCCAGGGGGAACGCCTCCATCACCATCTCGGTTCCACCCTCCGACTACTACCTCCCCTCTGAGGGGAGGGTCACCCTGGAGATCGAGCCTTCCAGGAGGTCTCCCTTCATGGTCCTCCTCGGCTTCCCCAACAACCTCATCCTAGCCACCGCCGGAGCCCTCGTCGTCGCAGCCTTGATCCTGGGGAGGAGGAAGGAGGAGGTCGTCGAGGAGGTGGAGGAGGGGGCTGAGAAGTGGGAGCCCCTGGTGGAGCCGCCCCTAACCTTCGAGAACTACAGGGATGGGGTGGTGAAGCTCTATAATAGGCTGTACGTCAGGGCGAAGAGGAGATACGGCGTGGGGGACCACCTGACGGCTAGGGAGCTGCAGATATTCCTACTGAGGGAGCTGCCCGATGGGGCTGCCTACCCCCTAGAGGTCCTGGTCTCCACCTTCGAGAGGGCGAACTACGGGGGTGTGGAGCCCACCAAGGCGGAGTTCGAGAGGTGCAAGGACGCCTTCGACATCCTCGTCGAGTTGATGAAGCATGAGCGTTAGGAGGGTCGTCCTCAGGAACACGCTGCTCTACCTCTCCCTAGCCCTCCCCCTCCTCTGGGCCATGCTGCTCTGGAGGCCCACCCTCGGGGAGTTCAGCCCGTTGCTGCCCAACCTGCCGGCCAAGATGGCGTCGATGGAGCTGGGCCCCATCTTCCTCTCCCTCCTGGCCTCGGCCTCCACCTTCTACGCCGGCAGCGTCGTGGGCGCCATCTTCGAGGGTAGGATCAAGGAGATGATCGTCGGAAGCCTCTACGCCTCCAGCTTCGCCCTCCTCCTCAGCCTCCCCCTCATCTACGTCTCAGGCTCGGGAACCCTCAGCTCCCTCGGCCTCCACCTCCTCCTCGCCTTCCTCACGCTGATCCTCTACAACGCCGCCTCCACCCTCCTGAGGCTGAAGGAGTCGGAGATCATGAGAACCCTCTCCGCCAGCGCCACCATCTACGTCGAGGGCCTCATCATATCGAGGATCGCCAAGGCCTTCTCCCAGAGCCCCACCCCCCTCCTACCCCCAAACCTATCGGAGCTCCTCTACGTCTCCTCCACGGCGGCCGCCCTCCTCACCCTCCCCGCCCTCCTGAGGGGTTCGTCGAGGGGGGTGCTCTCGGCCATAGGGGAGGCCTCATCGAAGTATCACATCATCGTCCCCTCCACCCTGCTTCTAGCCCTCTACTTCGGCTATTACAGGGAGAGCCTGCTGATCCTCCTCCCCAGCCTCTCGCAGCTCTCCCCCTACCTGGAGTGGGTGGGGATCACGGCGGTCGCCGCCCTCGTCTATAGGAGGGCGAGGAGGTCGATAGAGGTCTCAGCCCTCGACAGGGTTGGGGATTGGGCTAGGCATATACAGGAGGTCTCCACCTATAGGGGGGAGAGGCTCTCGGAGTTGACTTCGGCGATGGAGGAGTTCGTGAGGACGGGGCGGAAGGAGAGGCTCATCCTCCTGTTGAGCCTCCTCCTCCACGGCGAGGGCCTGAGGGAGGGGGAGATAGAGCGGGTTCTCTCACCCCTCCTGGGGCATAGGGACTCGCCTAGGCCCCTGCTCTCCGTCAAGGGCAGGATGAGCACCCTGGAGATGAGGGACGCCGAGAGGCGTGGCAGGGTGCTGGAGGAGGTGGTGGAGAGGATCACGGCCCTAGGCCGTGGATCCATCGACGTGGTGGACATGGTGGAGGTGAGTGGAAGATGAATCTAGAGAAGGTTAGGGACGTCGCCACGGCCATCCTGGACGAGGTGAATAGGTTCTACGTCGGGAAGAGGCTGATGCTGAGGAAGCTCCTCTCAGCAGCCCTGGCCAACGGCCACGTCCTCTTCGAGGACTACCCCGGGCTGGGGAAGACCCTGCTGGCCAAGGCCCTGGCACGGGTGACCGGATGCAGCTGGAGGCGCATCCAGTTCACGCCGGACCTGATGCCGGCCGACATCCTGGGGACGAGGGTCTGGAGAATCCGGGAGGCCCGCTTCGTCCTGGAGAAGGGGCCCGTCTTCACCAACATCCTGCTGGCCGACGAGATCAACAGGTCGCCGCCCAAGACCCAGTCGGCGCTGCTGGAGGCGATGGAGGAGCGTCAGGTGACCATCGAGGGGGAGACCCATCGACTGGAGCAGCCCTTCTTCGTCATCGCCACCCAGAACCCCATAGAGCTGGAGGGGACCTACCCGCTGCCGGAGGCTCAGCTGGATAGGTTCCTGGTGAAGCTCTCCATCGGCTACGTGGAGACCCAGAGGGAGGAGAGCCTCATACTGAAGAGGCGCATCATGTGGAGGAAGGATGACCCCACCACCCTCATGGAGGCCGTCACGGATCAGAGGACCTTCGTCGAGATGCAGCGCTTCGTAGAGGACAACATCTACGTCGACGACCAGATCATCGACTACATCACCTCCATCGTCAGGGCGACCCGCAGCCACTACGCCGTCGAGGTGGGCTCCTCCCCCAGGGGAGGCCTGGCGCTGCTGAAGCTCTCCAGGGCCCACGCCGCCATCTCAGGCCGAGACTTCGTGACGCCGGACGACGTGAAGCTCTTCGCCCTCGACGCCCTGGGGCATAGATTGATCCTGAGGATGGAGTACGCCCTGGAGGGCAAGGTGACCCCGAGCGACGTGGTGAGGGAGATACTAGACAAGATCGAGGTTCCCAGGGACTTCCACCGTAGGTGAAGCCCCTTGTCCACCAGGGAAGCCCTGGAGCCGGCGGTCACCTCCTTCGCCTTCATAGTCATCGGCATGCTCCTGGGCAACGTCCTCCTCATCCTCATAGCGCTCCTCCCCCTCCTCTTCGTCGCCCTCTCCCTGCTCATCCCGCCCCCCCAGGAGGTGGAGGTGGAGCGCCTCGGCGAGGATCAGACCCTCTGGGTGGATGAACAGGTCTCCGAGACCATCAGGGTGAGGGTGCGGGGCGGCGTCGGCGTCGTCACCATCGGCGACGTCCTCCCCAGCTCCTTCAGCCTGGAGGAGGGGACCAACTTCAAGGCTTTGTGGAAGGGCGTCAAGGACGTGGAGGCCCCCATAAGCTACAGGGCCACCTGCGCCCGTAGGGGCCTCTACCAGCTGGAGGGGGTCCACTACGAGGCTAGGCACTTCCTCCAGATGTCCCGCACCCAGATAGGGGTTCGGGAGGCCCCTAGGACCTACACCGTCAGGCCTAGGCCGCTGCTGGTGAAGAGGGTGAGGCATAGGGAGGCCGTGACGGCCATCCCCATGCCGGCCGAGGCCAAATACCGCTTCGGCATCTCCACCACCGACTTCCTAGAGGTGAGGGACTACGCCCCCGGCGACCCCTATAGGATGATCAACTGGAAGGCCACAGCCCGACGCCTCTCGACGTCGCCCAGCCCGCTGCAGGTCAACGAGTATGAGAGGGAGGGGCGGAAGGTGGTGTGGATATTCCTCGACTCCTCCCCCCGCATGGCCACGGGGACCACCCTCAGAAGCGCCCTCGACTACGCCGTCCAGGCGGCCCTGGGGCTGGGGGACTTCTACCTCAGCAGGGGATGCCGAGTCGGCCTGGTGGTCTACAACCACGACGCCTACAGGTGGGAGGGCCCCTTCGAGAGGAAGGTGAGGCCTCCGCCGGAGCTGTTGAAGGCCCTCTCGGGTCTGAAGTCCCTGGAGCCCCTCTTCGAGGCCTCTGAGGCCGAGGAGGAGACGCCCCCGGAGGGGAGGGGGATGAGGGGGAGGATCATCCTCCCCGATGTGGGGAGGAGGCAGCGCTACCGTTTGATGAGGGAGATGGTGAAGGTGGAGGTCGGCTACAGCTTCGACTCCCTGAAGGAGGCGGTCCACGGCTGTCGAGGCCATCTCAGGGGGTCGAGGCCCCTCTTCATCATCATCACCATGGTGGAGGCGGGAGAGCTGAAGGGATTGGTGGAGGGGGTGAGGGCCCTCTACCGCTATACGCTGCGAGGCCGGAGGCCCTCGATACTGCTGGTGGATGTGAGGGGGGATTGGATGGCGGAGGAGGAGCTGGCGGCGAAGGTGGTGGAGAGGGAGCTGGAGGGAGCCTACACGGCGCTGAGGGCGCTGGGGGTGGAGGTGATCTCCTGGAACCCGAGGGAGGAGAGCCTCGTGGAGATGCTGGCCAGGAGGGTGAGATATGGGCGTTGAGAGATTCATAAGGGGCCTGGAGCTCCTCCTCGCCGTCGTCTCCACCTACCTCTCATCCCTCCTCCTCGTCAAGAGCGGGCTCTATCAGGAGATGAGGGGCTACCTCTCCACCCTCCTCGCCCCCTTGGGCCTCCCCCTAGACGCCTACATGGATATGGCCATCCTCTCGACGTCGCTGCTTCTCTCGCTTCTCCTCTGGAAGAGGGGGAGCGAGATGGCCTACGCCCGCCTCTTCTCCCTCAACCTCCTCATGTTCTTCCCCCCCGTCCTGGACTACAGCCTCTTCAACTGGGTGGAGCTCATCCTCCCCTACAGCCCCGCCCCGGGGACGCCCCTCCTCGTCTTCGTCGCAGGCCTCCTCCTCCAATCCACCTACCTCACCATCAGGTCGACGCTCCTCGTCAGGCACATCCGAGGCGAGCTTCTAGGCCGAGGAGCCGAGCCGAGGGATGTGGACGCCATCTCCAGGGGGCAGATGGCCTACCTCGCCCTCACCCTCACGGCTTCGATCCTCATCCTCGCCGCCGTCTACCTCGCCCTACCCCGCCTGGAGGGCCTCCTGAGGGCGGAGGTCCTGATGGTGCCCTACACCCACATCATCATCGGCGTCTCGGCCACCATCCTCATAGCCGTCGCCACCCTCCTCTTCCTCAAGAGCTGGAGGAGCTGAGGCGTAGAAGGAGGAGGACAGAGCTCTCAAAGGGCCTTTGGGACTCTTTATAAGGCGTCTCGCCGTCATCTCAATACATCCGGTGGTCTGATGGATAGGGTCTTAGAGGCTGCGAAGAGGATACGGCGGATGGAGGTTCGAGGAGCCACCAACGTAGCCCTCACGGCCATCAGGGCCCTGGTGGAGCAGATGGGGGAGTCCAGGGCCAGGAGCAGGGAGGAAGCCCTAGCTGAGATCGAGGAGGCGAGGGACATCCTCTTCGGGTCACGGGAGACGGAGCCCTTCATGAGGAACGCCCTGAGATACATCGAGTGGAGGGTTCGAGAGGCGGAGTGGGAGACCCTCGACGAGCTGAACGGGTTGATGGAGGGGGTGGCGGAGGAGTTCATAGAACGCTTCAGAGAAGCCCGTAAACGCATCGAGGACGTCGGCTCCAGGAGGATACTCCCCGGAACCCGCATCCTCACCCACTGCCACTCCTCAGCCGTCATAGGCGTCCTCAGGGCTGCGAGGAGGAGGGGGATAGACTTCGAGGTGATCTGCACCGAGACCCGCCCCCTCTACCAGGGCCGGACCACAGCCCGAGAGCTGCTGGAGATGGGAGTGAAGACGACGATGATCGTCGACTCGGCTGTGAGAACCTTCCTCAAGCAGGTCGACCTGGTTCTGGTGGGGGCCGACGCCATCACCTCCGAGGGGAACATCATCAACAAGATCGGCACCAGCCTCATCGCCCTCGCCGCCCAGGAGGCCCGGGTCCCCTTCTACGTCGTCACCGAGCTCCTGAAGTTCGATCCGCAGACCATCCACGGCGACTACGAGGCCATAGAGGAGAGGGCCTCCTCGGAGATATGGCCCGACGCCCCAGGGGGCCTAGGCATCAGGAACCCCGCCTTCGACGTCACCAGGCGAGACTACATCCACG
The DNA here is from genome assembly GCA_001593875.1 of Candidatus Bathyarchaeota archaeon B23. Lineage (GTDB taxonomy): Archaea > Thermoproteota > Bathyarchaeia > TCS64 > B23 > B23. Next base: position 3,470 of record LUCA01000056.1, on the reverse strand, counting down.
GCATCATCTGCGAGGAGGGCGTCATCTCGCCGCACTCCATCCTGGAGGCCGTGAGGCGGAGATACCCCTGGATACTGGAGTCCGTCGGCATACCGCCCTAGCCGGTTTTTGTCAAACACAACCAAAAGTTTAAACCCTTCCCAGCCCATCCCTTAGACGAGAGCCATGCCCTTCAAGGTCTACATCGACCCGAGGGAGGAGTGTATAGGCTGCGGAAACTGCGAGGCCAACTGCCCCGAGGTCTTCGAACTCAGCCCCGAAGACGGCCTCTCCACCATCAAGGCCGAGCATCGAGGCACCTCCGAGGCCGAGGGCCAAATCCCCGACGACCTGGAGAGCTGCGCCAAGGGCGCCGTGGACCTCTGCCCCGTCTCCATAATCCACGTGGAGGAGGCCGGTTAGAGCTGAAGCCCTCTTAGAGGGCCCATTTCCTCAGCCCCTCGAGTTCAATGATTTGTGGGAAGTTATATATCCCAATTCTAATTGTATCTAGTTAGGTGGGAATTTGGAGGTGGTCCTTAGGGAGAGGGGGAGGATAACGCTTCCAGCCTCCATACGGCGGGCCCTAGGCCTGAGAGCCGGCGACGAGCTGGAGGTGTCGATAGAGCGGGGAGGCATCATCCTCAGGCCTAAGAGGAGGGTCAGCTTCGAGGACTTGAAGGGCGTCCTCGGTCCCATGGAGGTCGAGCTGGAGGAGGTGGAGGAGGCGGTGGGTAGAGTTGAGATTCGTTGACTCAAACGTCTTCATCTACCACATGGCCCAGGACCCGAGATATGGGGAGACGGCCTCGAGGATCCTTCGACGCATCGAGGAGGGGGAGGAGACCGCCACCTCCACCCTCGTCGTCGCCCAGGTCTGCGGATACCTGAGATGGAAGGGGAGGAGCGACATCATACCGCTCTACATCGACTTCCTCCGCTCCATACCGAACCTGATGAAGATGGAGACCACCCTCGACGACTTCCTGGAGGCTGAGGAGATATGCCGCTCCCACAGCATCGGCTGGAGGATGTGGGATGACGCCGTCATAACGGCTCAGATGAGGAGGATAGGCGTCGACGAGATCTACTCCAACGACGGCGACTTCGACTCCATACCAGGCGTCAAGAGGCTATTCAAGTGACGGCTACGGCCTACTCCACCTCTCTAGGGCGGCCGCCAGCTCGGGACGCCCCTTGGCATACTCCTTTAGGGGTATGCCCTCCAGCGCTGCCTCTACGGCCTGTCTCATCGCCCTCGCCCCCGCTTCGGTTCCCCCTGGGTGGCCGTGGACTCCTCCGCCGGCTTGGATGATGACGTCGGGGCCGAAGATCTTTAGGAGCTCCGGGACCAGGCCTGGGTGGAGGCCTCCGGAGGCGACGGGGAGAGCCGGCTTTAGGCGCCCCATCGGCGTCTTCAGGGCCTCGACGTTCTCCAGCACCCGCTCCCTGGGCTCGGCCATCTTCCCCACGGCCGTCCCCACGTGGAGTTGGTCGATGCCTGCGAAGCGGGCGAGCTTGGCGATGACTCTCATCGCTATGCCGTGGCGCCGGGGTCTGGTGAAGGCTGCGTGGCCGGCTCTGTGGCCGTGGAGGGCGAGCTTCAGGTCGGCCTTCCTCAGGGTCTGGAGGGCTGCGAAGCCGGTTGTTAGGATGTCTATCATCACGTATCGGCCTCCGTGATCCTCGACGTATTCGGCTCTGCGCAGCATCTCCCCCGTCTCGGCTGTGATGTTCACCAGGTAGGCCTTCCGCTCCCCCGTCTCCTCCTCAGCTCGGTCCCTCATCTCCAGTGTCTCTATGACCCGATCCTCGAAGGGGTTGAAGCCCTGGTCGGCGAGGTTCTCGTCGTCCTTCACTATGTCGCAGCCGCCCCTCCAGGCCTCGTAGGCGACCCTGGCGTGGTCTTGGACGTTGAGGCCCAGCTTCGGCTTTATGATGGTCCCCACCAGGGGGCGACCCCTTATGCCCAGGAGGTTTCTCACCCCCTCGATCCCGTATCTCGGCCCCGGATAGCTTCTCAGCAGGGCCTCTGGGAGCATTATGTCGAGGAGCTTCAGCCTTGAGATGGCGGACATGCCGAAGATGTTGCCGGCCACGCTGCTCAGCAGATTCGAGAGGTTGCCGGGCTCGAAGAGCTCCAGGGGGTAGGCCACCGAGATGGCCTGGCCCTCCATCTCGAAGACCCGCGCCCTCAGCTCCACCATGTAGGGCTTGAGGGTTCGGAGCTCCGTCCAGGTCCCTATGCTGCTCTCGGCGGCTACGGCCCCAGCCGCCTCCTCCAGGGGTAGGTCTCCCGGCTCCAGGTGGAAACGGCAGACGACGTCGCTCTCTCTGGGCCTGTAGCCCAGGTCTAGGAAATCCCTGTAGCGCATCAGGGGAGTAGGGGGGTTTGAGGCATTAACCTTTTACCCTCCCCTCGAGTTATCTCCCTTGCCCTCTGGGGTGCCTCTATTGGAGTTCAGGGTTAGGCTTCTCGGGATCGAGGCCGGCGGCCATCTCATCGTCGTCATGGGGAGTCGGGACGCCGAGGGGCTGGGCGTCGTCTCCTCCGACAGGGTGAGGCTGAGGGCTGAGGGCTCCGAGGCGGTGGCCATCCTCAACATAGCGGGGGAGTTCCCCAGCGGCGTCCTAGGCGTCTACAGGGAGGTGGCCTCCCGCCTGGGCCTAGGCGACGGAGACGTCGTCGAGGTGGAGGCGGCTGAGAGACCTGAGTCCCTCAGCCTCGTGAGGAGGAAGATCATGGGGGAGAAGCTGACACCCTGGGAGATGGAGATGATCGTGGAGGATGTGGTGGAGAGACACCTCAGCGACGTGGAGATAGCCGCCTTCGTCACCGCCCTGGAGATCCACGGCGTCAGCATGGAGGAGGCGGAGGCCCTCAGCCTGGCGATGGTGAAGAAGGGGAGGACGCTGAACTTCGGTGAGGGGCCCATCCTAGATAAGCACAGCATCGGGGGAGTGCCCGGGGATAAGACGACGATCATCGTCGTCCCCATCGTCGCAGCCGCCGGCTACCGCATCCCCAAGACCTCCTCCAGGGCCATCACCTCCCCAGCCGGGACGGCCGACAGGATGGAGACCCTGGCCCCCGTCGCCCTCAAGGCCGATGAGATCATCGAGGTCGTCAACCGAGTTGGGGGCTGCATCGTCTGGGGCGGAGCCCTAGACCTGGCGCCGGCCGACGACCTCTTCATCCGGGTCGAGTATCCCCTCGCCATCGACCCCCTGCTGCTGCCGTCGATCATGAGCAAGAAGCGGGCGGTGGGCTCGACGCACGTCGTCGTCGACATCCCCACGGGGAGGGGGGCGAAGGTGAAGACCATAGGGCAGGCCCACACCCTGGCGATGGAGTTCATAGAGCTGGGAAGTCGGCTGGGCATGGAGGTGGAGTGCGCCGTCACAGAGGGCGAACAACCCATAGGCTACGCCATCGGCCCCACCTTGGAGGCTAGGGAGGCCCTGGAGACCTTGAAGGGGGGAGGCCCCCG
>LUCA01000055.1 GCA_001593875.1 Candidatus Bathyarchaeota archaeon B23 | reverse complement strand
CACCATACCAGGCCTCTCGCTCCTCATAGGCATATTGACGGCCCTCGTCTACAGGGAGAGAACTGGGAGGGGGCAGAGGATCGACGTCGCCCAGATGGATTCGATGATCGCCGTGAGCCAGAGCTTCTCCTTCTGGCATCTAGCTCGGACGACGATGGATAGGGCCCTGAAGATCGAGGGCATCTACGACGCCTTCAAGGCCAGGGATGGCTACGTCGCCATCGCCGTCCCCCTGGGCCGCATCGGAGACCGCTTCAGGGAGGCCACCGGCGTCGAGGAGCTCGACGATGAGGAGGTGGCTAGATGGGTCTCGGAGAGAACCGTCGAGGAGGTGGTGGAGACCCTCGTCGAGGCGGGCGTCCCGGCGGCCCCCATCAGCGACTTGGACGCCGTGATGGGAAGCGAGCAGGCATGGGCGAGGGAGATGTTCGTGAAGGTCGTCCCCCCCCAGCTGGGCGAGACGACCCTGCCGGGCTTCCACATAAAGCTCTCCGAGACCCCCGGCGACATCTCGAAGCCGGCGCCGCTGCTGGGGCAGCACAACAGGGAGGTCTACTGCTCCCTCCTCGGCCTCTCGGAGGAGGAGCTGGAGGAGCTGAGGAGGGAGGGCGTCGTCTAGCTGAAGGCCGACTGGAGGCTGAGGGGTGGGGAGGAAGTTCCTGCTGACGGGGATGCCTGGCTCGGGGAAGTCCACCGTCGTCCTCAGATGCGTCGAGGAGCTGAGGAGGGGAGGTCTAAGGGTGGGGGGCATCTCCACCCCGGAGGTGAGGAGGGGGGGACGGCGAGTGGGCTTCGAGGTGGTGGACCTCGCCACGGGTAGACGGGGAACCTTGGCGGCCGTCGGCATCCACTCCAGATATAGGGTGGGGAGATACGGCGTCGACATCGAGGGCTTCGAGGCGGTAGCCCTCCCAGCGTTGAGGCATGCGGAGGAGCGGTGCGACGTCATCTGTATCGATGAGATCGGCAGGATGGAGCTCTACTCCAACTCCTTCGAGGAGGCTGTGAGGCGCATACTCGGCGGCGTCAAGCCCGTCTTGGCCGTCGTCCATAGGCGTTACGCCGGGGCCTACAGCCATTATGGGGAGCTCCTCTGGGTCTCCAGGGATAGGATAAACCGCCTGGTTGAGTATATCGTGGGGGAGTTGGTGAAGGGATGAGGGTGGCAGGCGTCGACGACGCCGGCAGGGGCTGCGTCATAGGCCCCTTGGTGGTCGCCGGAGCCCTCTTCGAGGAGGGGGACGTGGAGAGGCTGAGGGTGATAGGCGTCCAGGACTCCAAGGCCCTGACGCCCGGCAGGAGGGAGAGGTTGGCGGAGGAGATCGAGGGGATCGCCCTCGACTGCGCCTACTTCGAGATCCCTCCCAGGGCCATCGACAGGGTGGTGGAGAGGGGGGTGAGACTGCGGAGGCTCAACTATCTGGAGGCGATGGCCATGGCCTACGTGATAAGGGAGCTGAAGCCGGATAGGGTCTACGTCGACGCCTCCGACATCAACGCCGAGAGATTTGGGGAGCACATCCTAAGCGCCCTGAGGGAGAAGCCCCACATCATCTCGGAGCATGAGGCCGACGCCAGGTATCCGGTGGTGGCCGCAGCCTCCATATTGGCTAAGGTGCGGAGGGACGACATCATAAGGAGGCTGAGGGAGCACTACGGCGACTTCGGATCGGGGTACCCCCATGACCCCAAGACGGTTAGATTCCTAGAGGAGTGGTTCAGCCGACACCCCGACGGATGTCCACCCTTCATCAGGGGGAGCTGGTCCACGGTTAAACGGATCAGGGGGAGGGTCAGGGGTCAGCCTTGATATCTGGCGAGGGCCATGGCGTGATCCCGCTCGTAGGGCTCTAGCTCCACCACCTCCAGGACCTCGAAGCCCGAGGTCTTCAGCTCTCCAACCTGCTCCTCATAGACCTCCTCAGGCGGCCTGGTTACGTCGACGCTTCGAGACTTTATGGCCATCAGGACCCAGCCGCCGGATTTGAGGAAGAGCTGGGCGTTCCTCACGACGATGGCCGCCTGATCGGGCTGGGCCACATCGGCGTAGACGACGTCCACCAGGGGTACGAGGGCCGAATAGCCCTCTGGTTTCCGGGCGTCCCCCAGTATCGGCGAGACGTTAGCCCTATATCTCACCACCCGCTCAAGGAAGTCCCTCATCGGCCTCGGGGCGATCTCCACCCCCCAGACATGCCCCTCGACGCCAACTATGTCGGAGACATGGGAGCAGTTGGTTCCCGACGCCGTCCCGAGGTAGAGCACCCTCATCCCCGGGGCGATGGGCATGGGGGATAGACCCCTCAGGAGGGCGGCCGCCAACTTATTCCGATGGGGGTTCCAGAGGCGATACTCCCACCCCCCAACCTCGATCCGCCTCTCGCCGTAGACGCTGACGCCCGGGGCGAGGTTGAGGGTGGCGAGGTGCTCCCTATCGTCGATCCTCAGCCTATAGATCCCGGGATAGAGCTGTGAGAGCTCCATGGTGAGGACTCTACCTCGCCTCTATGTCCCTCTCCACCATCTTGGCCTGATCCACGGCGATCTTCTGAAGCCACCCCATGGGGGTCCTCAAATCGCCGACCCTCCTGGCGTAGTGATGGCAGTTGACGTAGGAGGGGGTGCTGCAGATCCTGGTGAAGTAGTCCTTGGTCACCTCCACGGTGCAGTCCTTTATGAAGGGGCAGTCCCTCCGCCTAAACTGTCTCTCCAGGGCCTCCACCAGCGTCTCCATGCTCCCTAGATACCGATCAGATATGCTCCCTCTGATATGTAAATCTTTCAGGGTTTAGCAATCCGTATCAGAGTTCTAGATGAAAAATATTTTAATCATCTCCGACTAATCGCTCAGGGGTGCGTAGATGTCTGGAGAGGCCGAGACCGTCTACGTCGGCTCCAAGCCGATACTAACCTATGTCCTCGCCGTAATAAACGCCTTCCAGAGGGCCAACAAGGTGAAGGTGCTCGCCCGTGGCAGAGCCATCAGCAGCGCCGTCGACGTCGTGGAGGTGACCCGCAGGAGCTTCCTGGAGAACCTGAAGGTGGAGAACATCGAGATCGGCACCGAGACCGTCGGCGAGGGCGACGAGGCCAGAAACGTCTCAACCATAGCGATAACGCTGTCGAAGGAGAAGTGAGCCGCAGCGATTCTCATACAGCCTTTTTTCTCCCATCCGGCCCTAGGTGGAGGGGATGGGAGAAACCTCTAAGGGGCTATCATAGCCGACGCCCCATCGATGCGTTGAGACAGCTCACCCCTGGGGCTTGATCTCGAACTCGCAGTAGGGGGCCCCCATGGCTAGACATCGATTCTCCTTGGCGTACATCTCCCTCCCATAGATGATGGAGGTCAAACCTGCCAACAGCCCCCTTATGAACTGGCTGAAGGGCCTCTTCGAGGGCCTCCCCAGTTGACACTCGATGCAGTCCCAAATCTCGAAGCGGGCGTAGGGGGTCTCCTCCTTCAACTCCTCCACCTTCATGACGCCGTATCCCATGGATCGGAAGACGTCGGCGGCTATCAACACCTTATCTGAGAAACTCTCTGCGTTGATCTCCTCCGCCATCTGCAGGATGTATGTCCACCTCTCACGGCCGACGTCGAGGCCGATGTGGTAGAGCATCGCCTCTCCCCCCGAGCCGAGATGCTCCCTGAAAGAGATGAGGAGCCCCCTCAAGGCGGACTCGTCCAGCAGGACGGCCCTGGCAGAGCCCACGATGAGGGGGAAGGCCGTGTCGGCGATGAAGCCCTCCACCCTGGGCCTGATCACCTCAACCCTGTTGATGGCCCCCAGGGATTCGAGTCTCCCAGCCACTGAGCCTGGATCTCTGGTCGCATCGGTGAAGTCGACGACGAGGAGGACCCTCCCCTCCTCCCCCTCCACAGTGGCCTTGGTTGAGCAGTAGGTGATATCCAACCCCATATCGGAGATCAGGCCCGTGACGGAGGCGAGGGTCCCCCTCCTCGAGACGCCCCTGACGACGAAGCCTATAAGCCTTCTACCGGGAGAGAAGAGGAATCTATCAACGCTAAACCTATCCACGCCCTTAAGTACACCAATTTTTAAATAAAATTTTTGATGAGGATTTTTCATTAAAACAAATATTAAAAAGATATATAAAGAAAATATCGCCTAACATATACATGAAAATTGTGAAAGACTCAAAACAAATTAAAGATAAGATACAGAGCCTCTGCGTTGCCCACTCCTTCTTCATATTATCCGCCCTTGAATCCAACGGATACCCCCTCTCAATACCCGAGATCGCCAGGGTAATAAGTCGATTAACGAAGGGGGAGATCAATCTCCAGGATCAACAGATTAGGGTCCCAACAAAAACCCTCGCCAAGAGGGGGCTCCTTAAGAAGATTCCAATTTATTATGGAAAGAGAAAAATCACAAAATATAAGATAACCCCCACGGGTCTAAGGTATTTAAATGCGATAAAGAGGTTCCTCAACGCCCTCTAATTTTAACGCCCTTATAAGTCCACCCCTTTGAAGGGTGTTAGATTCTCGTCGATGACCCCCCTGGGAGCGTCACGACGGCCGGTTAGATCCTCGACGAGGAGAGGGGGTCTCCCTCAGGCTTCTCAGCTCCTCCTCCAGCTCCTCCCGGAGCCTGTCGCCGATCCTGGCTCCGGTGAGGGCGTCCGCTCGGGCTGCGATGGCGAGCTTGGAGGCCAGCAGTCGAGCGGCCTTCCCCCTCAGGGCCCTTGGAGTTCGATGTATATGGGGGTGCTGGAAGATGAGGCCGTGCTTGGGCATCCGGGCCCCCCTCTTGAGGGCCCTAAACATCGCCTTCTCAGCCCCCAGCAGCTGGATCTTGCTGCTGGGCATCATCGCCAGCCTCCTCAGGCCGCCGGCCCTCTCCACCAGCTTCGCCGCCAGCATCGGCCCCGCAACCCTCGAGAGGTTCGGGGCCACCTCCTCCATGAGAGATGAGAGATAGCCCTCAAGGCGTCGCCTATACTCGTAGAGGGCGAGGAGATTCCTCGCCAGCTCCTCCAGGGAGTCGAGGTCGATGTCCTGGAGGGGCCCCCCTAGGGATGAACGGGCCGAGGAGGAGATCTCCCCGGCCCCCTCAGCTGGGATGTCCAGCTCCCTAAGCCGCTCCTCGACGAAGTTGGCCCTCTCACCTAGATGGGCGACGAGCTTGGCGTAGGTCTCGTGGTCTGCCACGAGCCTCCCCAGCTCCGGGAAGTGGACCCCATACCACTCCCTAAGGTTGCTGGAGAAGGCGTTGAGGGCCTTATCCAGGTTGGCGAGGAGGTGCACCGCCTGGGGGACGTGGATCTCCCTCTCAGCCAGGGCCGCCGAGACCAGCCGTCGGGTGAGGAGCTCCGAGACCCTGTGGCTGAGGAGGTGGAGCTCCGAGGGGTCTTGGAGGACTCCAAGCTCCACGCCCACCTCCTCAGCCTCCGCTCAGCCTCCGACGGTGCGACCTCGACCTCGAAGCCCAGCTTACCGGAGGCCTCCACCAACCCTCTATGGGAGACCACTAGGCGTCTACAGCCCCTCTCCGACAGCCTCGAGAGGAGGGTGGAGAGCCGATGGGTGGCCTCTCCCCTCATGTGTCGCCGAAGGACCTCGGCTATCCACCGGGGCTCGGGGGGGTAGGGAGCCCCATCGATGGGGGTGCCCCTCTCATCCAGGGCGAAGAGGCCTAGGAGGGTCTCGACGACGTGGAGGACCTCCGAAGGCTTATCTTGACACACGCATATCTTGATGGGGGATGGCTGAGATAAGGTTAGCCATAGAGCTAGCCGGGTTGAGGCTGAGAAATCCGACGATGAACGCCGCAGGCGTCCTAGGCCTCACGGCCGGCCTCCTCAGGAGGGTCTATGAGGAGGGGGCTGGGGCGGTGGTGACGAAGAGCCTAGGCCTCAAGCCGAGGATGGGGCATCCAAACCCTACGGTGGTCTACGTCGAGGCCGGCCTCATCAACGCCATGGGGCTGCCCAACCCGGGGGTGGAGTACTTCCTGGGCGAGCTGGGGAGGCTGAAGGCGGAGGGCATCCCGGTGATCGCCAGCTTCTTCGGCGAAACCCTGGAGGAGTTCGTCGAGGTGGCCTCGAGGCTCTCGGAAGGCGGCGTAGACGCCCTGGAGCTGAACTGCAGCTGCCCCAACGTCGAGGGCGTCGGCCTCCTGGGCAGCGACCCCGGAGCCGTGGAGAGGGTGACGGAGGCGGTGAAGGGATGCGTCGATGTGCCCCTCTTCGTCAAGCTCTCGCCGAACGTCTCCGACATCGCCCAGGTCGCCAGGGCCGCTGAGCAGGGTGGAGCAGACGGGTTGACGGCCGTCAACACCCTGAGGGCGGTGGCGATAGATGTGGAGACGAGGAGGCCCATCCTGTCGAATGTCACCGGCGGCCTCTCGGGGCCGGCCCTGAAGCCCGTCGCCCTCCGATGCGTCTGGGAGGCCGCTGAGGAGGTTGAGATCCCCATCATCGGCTGTGGAGGCATCTCAAATTGGCGAGACGCCGTCGAGTATCTCCTCTGCGGCGCCTCAGCCATCCAGGTGGGGACGGCCGTCATGTCCAGGGGCCTCGGGGTCTTCAGGGAGATCGATGAGGGGTTGAGGCGCTACCTGGAGGCGAATGGCTTCAAGGAGGTCTCCGAGATTGTCGGATTGGCGCACAAGGCCTGAAGCCCTGAGGATTGTGAGGGTTCTCAGGGTGGAGGGGGAGACTGAGGACGTAGCAACCCTCTACTTCAGGGACGGGCTCTGCGCCTCGGCGGAGCCGGGTCAGTTCATGATGGTGTGGATACCGGGCGACGAGGAGGTCCCCATGTCCCTCTCCACCATAGGGGAGGAGGCCTCCATAACGGTGAAGGCCGTCGGCCCCACCTC
>LUCA01000054.1 GCA_001593875.1 Candidatus Bathyarchaeota archaeon B23 | reverse complement strand
CAGCTGAGGATCGACGTCCACAGCATCCAGTGGAAGAGGGTGCTCGACATCGAGAGCCGCTTCCTGAGGCATATCGTCGTCGGCCTCGGCGGCAAGGCCGGGGGCATACCCTACGAGAGCGGCTTCGAGATCACGACGGCCTCCGAGATCGCCGCCATCCACGCCCTCGCCCTCGACCTCATGGACCTCAAGAGGAGGATGGGAGAGATCACCGTCGCCTACAACGTCGACGGCGAACCCGTCAAGGCGAGGGACCTGAAGGCCGAGGGGGCGATGGCGATACTGATGAAGGAGGCCGTAAAGCCGAACCTGGTTCAGACCATCGAGCATACGCCGGCCTTCATCCATGGAGGCCCCTTCGCCAACATCGCCCATGGATGCCCAAGCCTCGCAGCCATAAAGCTCGCCCTCAAGCTGGCCGACTACGTCGTCGTCGAGCCCGGCTTCGGAGCCGACCTAGGATTGGAGAAGTTCTGCGACATCGCCTGCCGAGTCGGAGGCCTGAAGCCCGACCTCGTCGTCCTCGTCGCCACCGCCAAGGCCCTGAAGAGGCATGGAGGCGTCAGGCGCAGAGACCTGAAGACGCCCAACCCCGAGGCGGTGGAGAGGGGGCTGCCGATCCTCGGGAAGGAGATCGAGAACGTCAAGCTCTTCGGCCTCCTACCCGTCGTCTGCATCAACCGCTTCCCCTTCGACGCGGAGGAGGAGTTGGACGTCATCCTAGATTACTGCGGGGAGCGGGGCGTCCCCGCCGCCGTCTCCGAGGTCGCCGCCAGGGGAGGGAAGGGCGGCGTCGACCTGGCCAAGGAGGTCCTCCATCAGCTGGAGAGGAGGAGGGCCGACTTCAGGTTCCTCTACCCCCTCGACCTGCCGGTGGAGGAGAAGATCAGGACCATCGCCACCAAGGCCTACGGCGTCTCGGACATCGAACTCCTGCCGGAGGCGAGGAGGGCAGTTAGACGCATCAGGAGACTCGGCCTGGAGGGGATGCCCATCAACATGGCGAAGACGAGCCTATCGCTGACGGACGACGAGCGGAGGAAGGGGCTGCCCTCCGAGGGCTACGTCCTCAGGGTGACGGATCTAAGGCCGATGACCGGCGCAGGCTTCATCGTCGCCTACTGCGGTGAGATCAACACCATGCCGGCGCTGCCGACGCATCCGGCGGCGGAGAGGATGGACATCGATGAGGAGGGCCGGATCACCGGCCTCATATGAGGTGCCCCCTATGGTGGTGATACTCGATGGGAGGGAGGCCTCCGCCCAACTTCTAGGGGAGCTCAAGGGGAGGGTTGAGGCCCTGAAGGCGAGGGGCGTCGTCCCCTCCCTCGCCCTCATCCTCGTCGGCGAGGACGAGGGCTCAAGGCGATACGTCAGGATGAAGGCGAGGAGATGTAAGAAGGTCGGCGTGGAGGCGACGATCCATCATCTACCTGAGGCCTCGACGGAGGAGGTGGTCTCCCTCGTCGAGAGGCTCGGCGGAGACCCCTCCATCCACGGCGTGATGGTTCAGCTCCCCCTCCCCGAGGGCGTCGACGAGGATCGGGCGCTGGCGGCCCTGCCGCCGGAGAAGGATGTGGATGGATTGACCAACGAGACCCTAGGCCGCCTATTGAGGGGGGAGCGCTGCTATCCGCCGGCGGGAGTTGGGGCCATCCTGGTGCTCCTGGAGAGGTATGACGTGGGGTATGAGGATAAGCACTGGGTCGTCGTCGGCCTCAGCGACATCGTCGGCAAGCCCCTCGCCGCCCTGTTGATGAGCAGAGGCATCTCCGTCACCTGCGTGGCCCCCGACCACCCGAGGCTGGGCGACTACACCCGGATGGGGGAGGTGCTCGTCGTCGACGTAGGCCGCAAATGGGCGGTGACGGCTGAGATGGTGAGGCCGGGAGCCGTCGTCGTCGACAACGGCAACAACTATGAGGAGGGGAAGGTCTACGGCGACGTGGACTTCGAGGCCGTGAGGGGGGTGGCCTCAGCCATCACCCCCGTCCCTGGGGGCGTGGGGCCGATGCTCATCGCCAACCTCATCAAGAACACGGTGGAGGCCGCCGAGGCCTCAGCCTAACCTTCGGAGGTGATGGAGATGGCGAGGGCTTCCTCCAGGAGGCTGAGGAGGATGATGAAGCAGATGGGGTTGAAGATGGACGCCCTCACCGACGTCGAGGAGGTCATCATAAGGGGGAGGGATCGGGAGATCGTCATCGAGGAGCCCGTCGTCACCCTGCTGGATGTGAAGGGGGAGAGGGTCTACCAGATCACGGGGGGGAGGGTGAGGGAGAAGGAGCGTGGGCGTCGACGCATACCGGAGGAGGACATCCTCCTGGTGGCCCAGCAGGCGGGCGTCACCCTCGAGGAGGCTCGCAGGGCGCTGGAGGAGGCGGAGGGAGACCTCGCCAAGGCTATATTGATGCTGAAGACGAGTTAGAAGGGGGAGAGTTGCTCACCGTCAGATATCGGAGAGGCGTCGTCGTCGAATATGGATACGACGCCGTCGCCTTCGACCCCACGGGGCTGACACCCCACCCAGCCTTCGTCTCCCACGCCCACGCGGACCACTCGGCGGCCTTCAAACACCCTGATCTATGGAAGGGCTCTACGGAGGAGACTCGGCGGCTCGTGGAGGCCCTACGTGGGGAGATGGGCATCAACTGGGGGGAGCTGAGACCCGGCGGCTCCACGAAGGTGGGGGAGATAGAGGTGAGGGCCCACAACGCCGGCCACGTATTGGGCTCCCTCCTGTTGGAGGCCTCCACCCCCGAGGGGACGGTCCTCTACACCGGCGACTTCAACGTCGGCGACTCCTACACCATGGAGGCGGCTGAGGGCGTAGAATGCGACCTCCTCGTCATCGAGACCACCTTCGCCTCCCCCCTCTTCAGCTTCCCCTCCAGGAGGGAGATAGCCCTGGAGATGGTGAGGTGGGCCGTCTTCGACGTCATACCCCGAGGCAGGATACCGGCCTTCAGAACCGATCCCATAGGGAATGCGCAGGAGATCATCACCATCTTCAACCGCTACACAAACCTCCCTGTCCTCACCATGGGAAACGTCACCAGGGCCAGCGACGTCTACAGGGCCTACAGCTTCCAACTCGAATACGTCGACGCCGAGAGCGAGGAGGGGTTGGAGCTCCTAAGGGATGGCCGATGCATCCTCATCGCCCCAAAGGGATCGAAGCTCGTTCTGCTCAGCGAACTGGGTCAAACGTCTCTCGGTCACGCCTCAGGGGGCTCAGGGCTAACCCCCGATCGATTGGAGCCGGCCATCGCCTCGGGGTGGGCGGCCATAATGAGGGGGAGGAGCAGTAAACCCTTCCCCCTCAGCGATCACTCGGACTTCAAGGGGATACTGCGCTTCATAAGGAGCTGCAGGCCGAAGAAGGTCCTCACCTTCCACGGCACGGCCCTATCACAGGGCTTCCCGGAGTATCTGAGGAGGAGGCTGAGCATAGAGGCCTACCCCCTGACGGCCAGGGGGGAGGGGGTGACCCTCAGGCCGAGGAGCGAGGAGAGGGTGAGGAGATGCTGTGAACACCTCCTCCTAGAGCTGAGATCGGGCTTCATCTACAGGCCCAGCTGGCTGATGAGGGCGATGGCCCTGAGGGGATACAGCAGGGACGAGACCCAGGAGGCCATCAGGAGACTGGTGGAGAGAGGCATCCTGACGGAAGACGAGGAGGGAGTGAAACTAATTTAGAGAGGGAAAAAGAGGAGACTAGACCTCCTTGAATCTCTCCTCCAACTTCTTCAACACTAGGGGCAGTGTCGTATACTCCATGGCCTGGGGGCCGAGCCTCGCCGGCTCGAACTCGCCCATCCTCCTCAGCGCCGCCGCCATCTCCAAAGCCTCCCCCCTGGCGAGGTCGAAGGCCGGATCGGCGAGGAGATCGTTGATCAGCGGCCTCCCGTCGTCGTCCGAGGCCAGCCTCCCATCGGCGATCTGTAGGCCTAGGCCTACGATCCTCGGCGGACCGTCGAAGACGGTGCATCGGCTGTCCTTGAGGCCGACGGGCATCAAGGGGCCCCAGTGACTCCCCCGCATCCACCCAGAGACGAGGTAGGTATGCAGAAGCGGCGCCAGTATCTCTCCGACGGCTGGGAAGCCGCTCTGAGCCCTGACGAGGCAGACGGGGTCGTCCTTGCCGACGTATTTGCCGGCGATGAGGGAGAGCTTCGTGGTGCTGGAGACGGCTGCTATCTCGCCGTCCGACGCCCTACGCACCCTCCAGACGATGTAGCGCTCCGTCGTCCCTATGAGGGCCAGCAGCATGTAGGCCTCCTCAGGGGCCCTGAGGGTGACCACCTTGTTCTCCATGGCGTCCAGGACGTCGAACTCGAAGCCCCCGACCATCCTGGGGTCGATGACGAGGCCGGCGGTGTTGAAGGGGTCTGCGAAGACCCTGTAGAGGAGGTAGTTGAAGGCTGAGGGCTCGGTTTTGTCGGCGGCGAAGACGACGATGGGGTCGCTGGGGCGCTCCTCGAACTCCATCTCGGCGACGCCCGGCCCCAGGCCCTTGACGTTGCCGCTGAAGGCGTCCTTCAGGAGGTCCTGGCCGGCGCCGTAGAGCTTCATCCTCTTCGCCTTCTCCGCCGCTGCCTTGAAGGTCTCCCACGCCAGGCCGTGAACCTCCTCGCTGTCCACACCCTTAAAGTGGGTCATCAGCAGCTCCAAGTCGTCGCCGGCGTTGAAGACGTAGTAGCTGTTGATGATGCCCGTCTCGACGGCCTCAGCCAGCTTCTCCTCCGCCAGCCTCATTAGGGGCTGGGGGACGATGGAGTGGCCTGCGAGGCTGCCTATATCCGCCTTGATGATGGAGACGGTCGTCCTCACCAAATAGGGACACCTCAGAGATATTCCTCCAAGCTCTATTAAACCTGTTTAGGTGGGCGGCCCTCGGAGGGTCCATTCGGGGACTCTGGCGTCGGGGACCGAGTCGGCCCTGGGGAGGTAGGGCTTGATGTCGACGATGGGGGAGCCCTCGAAGGCGTCTAGGCCTCTCACCCTCAGCCTACAATCCTCCATGCCTAGGAGCTCCACCACGGACAGCCCTATGGGGTTGGGCCTGGAGGGGCTTCGGCAGGCGAAGACCCCGGTGAGGGGTGCCCCCTCATGTCTTCGGGGTATGACCCTCAGGGTTCCTCGATGCCTCTCATCGTCCCTGAGGTGCATCCAGTAGAGGATGATGAGGTGGGAGTGGGCCTCTATTCCCAGGAGGCCGGGGCAGTATTGGGGATACACCCTTATCGTCGACTCCTCTCCGGCCTCCTCGACGACGCCTATGAACCGGACCTCGCCCTCCATCCTTGATGACTTCCCCCCAGCCTGAGATAAGTATTCAGGCCTTCCGAGGAGAAGACTTTAATCCTCCCTTGGCTTCGTCCTCTGGATTAGTTGGTGGGTCGATGAGGAGCCTCCGCCACAACGGCGTCCTGGTTCCCCCACGATACGAGGGGAGGGGGCTGACCATCGGGGTGAGGGGCGAGACCATCAGGCTGACCCCCGAACAGGAGGAGATGGCCGTTGCCTGGGCCAAGAAGATGGGAACCCCCTACGTCGAGGACCCCGTCTTCGCCGAGAACTTCCACAGAGACTTCTCCGTGAAGCTGGGCATGGAGGTGAAGCCGGGAGACGTGGACTTCTCAGAGGTCATACGGCATGTGGAGGAGGAGCGTAGATGGAGGGAGGGCCTCACCAGGGAGGAGCGGAGGAGGCTGGCGGAGGAGAGGAGGAGGCTGAGGGAGAGGAACAAGGAGCGATATGGCTATGCGTGGGTGGACGGCGAGCGGGTGGAGGTGGCCAACTACACCGTGGAGCCTAGCTGCATCT
>LUCA01000053.1 GCA_001593875.1 Candidatus Bathyarchaeota archaeon B23 | reverse complement strand
TTCCTGATGGCTGCGGCGGCGATGGTCATCTTCGCCCTGGTGCTATGCCCCTCATCCACCATCTTAGAAGCCCTCTCGAGGGCCTCTAGGAAGCCGTCGACGTTGAGCTGCCTAGTGATGGGCTCCACCTTTTCGTCGGAGACGACGAGGTAGGTGGCCATGCCACAGTGGGGGTGAGCGCTGAAATCGACGTAATATCGATCCTTCAGCTTCCCCACGAATCTGGAGAAGGGGATGACCGTCGGCACCGGATACCAGTCCTCCCTCTTTATGAGGCCGCCGGTCTGCTCCTCAGCCAGCCTCATCAGATCCGGGATGGTGACCCTCATCCTCTCCCTCTCCCTACGGTTGATCCTCCCCGTGATCGAGACCGGCTGGAAGTTGACGCATCGGATGATATCCCGGTTCTCTATGGCGAAGTGGATTATGCCGCCGATCTCCTCATCGTTGACGCCGCCGACGAGCGTCGGAACCAGGACGACGCTCCTGCAGCCGGCCTCCCTGAGGTTCTGGAGAGCCCTCATCTTTATCTCTAGGAGGTTGAAGCCCCTGGCGGCGATGTAGGGCTTGGGGGTGACGCCGTCGAACTGGAGATAGAAGGTGTCGACGCCGGCTTCCAGCAGCGTCTTGCAGTAGTCGACGCTCTCTGCCAACAGTATGCCGTTTGTGTTTACCTCTACATGGTTGAAGCCCAATCGCTTTGCAAGCCTCACCAGGTCTGGGAGGTCCTCTCTCACCGTCGGCTCTCCACCGCTGAATTGGAGCGCGGGAGTAGGAACCGGGCGGTTCTCCCTGAGGTTTCGGAGCATTCCCTCGATCTCCTCGTAGCTGGGCTCGTAGAGGTAGCCGGCCGCCCCCGCATGAGCGAAGCAGATGGGGCATCGGAGGTTGCATCTATTCGTCACGTCGATGATGCCTAGAACCGTGTGGGAGTTGTGCTCGGAGCAGAGGCCGCAGTCATAGGGGCATCCCATCTTCGCCTTGGTCCTCGGATTGTCGAGCTTCTTCCCTAGATGCTCGTATTTGAAGGCCTTCATATACTGCTCATAGTCTCCCCAGTAGAGATCTGTCCACTCCCCATGCTCTGGGCAGGTCTTCTTGATGTAGACCCTTCCCCCCTCCTCATAGATGGTGGCGGGTAGCACCCTGAGGCATTCGGGGCAGAGGCTCTTCGTCTCCTTAATGAAGTTCATACGGCTCAACATTCTTTGTTGAATTTATTTTAAGATTATCCGAAAACTCCCCCTCTGCTTGAGGTGAGAACCCTTAAAATCGATGGGGAGTATTGAGGAGGAGTTGTCCCCCATCAGAGGCGGGAAAGCCCTTAAAGTCCTTAGGGATCTCGGCCTGACGGAGTATGAGGCCTCAGCCTACCTCACCCTCCTCCGGCACGGCGAGATGACGGCCATAGAGCTGAGCGAGGAGGCCGCCATTCCCTACTCAAAGATCTACGGGGTGTTGGATTCGCTCAGCAGGCGGGGTTGGGTTGAGGTGGGGGGTGGGAGGCCGAGGGTCTACTATCCCAGTTCTCCACTGGAGGCCTTGAGGGTTGAGTGGGCGAGGAAGGAGCGGGACTTCGAGAAGTATAGGAGCATCGTCCTGGAGGAGCTCCAACCCATCTATGAGGGACGAGGCCTACGGGAGAGGCCTGAGGTCTGGATCATCAGGGGACTGGAGAACATACTGCTAAGCCTGAGGGGGATGATGGAGCGGGTGAGGAGAGAGCTGATGATCGCTCTGCCGACACTCGCCGAGGGCCTCTTGAAGGCCCTATCGACGCCCCTCAGCCTCGCCAGGGATAGGGGCGCTAGGATACTGCTCCTCACGACCGATGAAGTGGCCTCAAGGCTTGGAGAGTACTCCCACTACTTCGACGAGGTGAGGGTGAGGGAGGAGATGTTCGGCGGTGGAGTCATCGTCGACGGAGCTGAAACCCTCCTAATTCTAGATGCCACACCCGGGGGACGACTAGCTATAGCCTCAGATCACAAAGGGCTTACCGGTATAGCGAAGATCTACTTCAACCATCTATGGCGGACGGCGAAGCCTTACAGATTTGGACAATAAATCTATCCATCACCCCCTCGAGGGGGGGATAAGGGGATTGGATTTGGATGGGGTTTCTATCCAAAAGCCCCACCTCTTTAAAAGCTTACCCCACCGAAGAATGAGGGTATTCTCGAGGCCTCATGAATAAAGGGGTTTCGAGAATTTAGACAGGATCTATATCCATAGACTTTCTACCCAAGGCCTCTTGTAGTAGGGCTTCGATGATGCGTTTCCCCTCCTCGCCGAGCCTAAACTCCTTGGGGTCATATCCCATGAGGCGGAGGAGGGGGGCGAGAAGGCCACCCCCTTCCCTGCTCTCCAGAATCCTAGGCTTCTCCCTTAGGTACCTCTCTAGGGTTTTCTCTAGCTCGTCTTTGGTGGGTGCCACACATCTGCCAAGTTCTCTAAGGCTCATCCAATCGTCACGTTGATGGAGGCATCTGAGGATTCGGAGAAGCAGAGCAGCCTCTAGTAGGGGTTCCAGGTGGATCCTGCTGAGTTCCTGGGGGGATAAAGTTAGGGGAGGATGCTCACCTAGGAGATATGCTATTCTCTTCGCCATCTCTCTCCCAAGGGATGTGAGGCTCCAGGTGATGTAGGTGTATCTCCCCCGGTATTCCATAGTCACGGGCCTCTGACGTTCTCCCCTATCTATCAGCTCCGCCTTCATCAGGGCCTTAAGCCAAGCGTTTATCTCCTTCTTATCAAGGTCAATCCCTCTCCTCGATAGCTCACTTTGAATGTCTAGAGTTGTGAGGTAGGGATAATGGGACTTCTCCATGAAGATCCGGTAGATGGTCCTCGCCATCTTGCTTTTTAGGGGTCTAAGATGGGTGTCGAAGAGTCTGTCAAACGCTCCCTCGTCGAAGAGGAGGGTTTTCATGTTAGATTTTGTTGATTTTACCATGTTCACAATATTCAAATTTTTTTTGAATATTATTTTTACGGTCCATGAGCGGCGTCCCGAATCTGTTAAATCCAAATATAATCAATCTATCCCCTGGTGAAGGGGTTTTGGAGAGGGTTAAGGTCTTTGTTACTAGGAGGCTCTTCGATGAGGCCATCAATCTAATCGAGGAATATGCTGATGTGGAGGTCTTCGAGAGCGAGGAGGAGCCGGCCCCTTATGAGTTGATCCTCGAGAAGGTTAGGGAGATCGATGGTCTCCTCTGCCTGCTCACCGATAAGATCGACACCAGGATCATCGAGGGCGGTGAGAGATTGAAGGTCGTCAGCAACTACGCCGTCGGCTACGACAATATCGATGTGGAGACAGCCACCAAGAAGGGTATCTACGTCACAAATACACCCGGCGTCTTGACGGAGACGACGGCTGACCTCGCCTGGGCCATCCTGATGGCCATCGCCAGGAGGGTTGCGGAGGCAGACCGCTATGTGAGAGGGGGAAAATGGGTCCACGCCTGGGGCCCGAAGATGATGTTGGGGATCGATGTTCACAGTAAGACCCTAGGCATCGTCGGCCTCGGAAGAATCGGCTCAGCGGTGGCCAGGAGGGCTAAGGGCTTCAATATGAAGGTCATCTACTACGACATCTTTAGAAGGGAAGACCTGGAGAAGGAGCTGGGCCTGGAGTTTAAACCCTTAGATGAGCTTCTCAGCAAGGCCGACTTCATAACCCTCCATGTGCCGCTGACGAAGGATACCTACCACCTCATCGGGGAGAGGGAGTTCTCACTGATGAAGCGGACGGCCTTCCTCATCAACACCTCTAGGGGGGCCGTCGTCGACGAGAAGGCCCTCTATAAGGCTTTGAAAGGGCGACGAATAACGGGGGCAGCCCTAGACGTCTTCGAGAAGGAGCCCATAGACCCCGATAATCCCTTGTTGGAGCTGGACAACGTGGTTTTGACCCCTCACATCGGTAGCGCCAGCATAGAGACGAGGAAGAAGATGGCTATGATGGCGGCCGAGAACCTCGTCTCCGTCCTCCGAGGCGAGGAGCCGCCGAACCTGGTGAATCCAGAGGTGAGGGAGGTTAGACCCCTCAAGCCCCGTAGCTGATGGGAATGAGGGCCACAATACCCTATGGAGAGCGGGAGGTCTCCTTTGAGATCCCTGAGGGGAACCTAGCCTGGATCATCGACAGGGGGAGCAAGAAGCCCTATGAGGATGTCTCCTCTAGGCTGAGGGAAGCCTTGAGGAGGCCGACGGCCTCCAGGCCCTTGAGAGAACTGGCCTCCAACGCTCGGCGAGTTGTCATCCTCGTTGACGACTACACCAGGCCGACGCCTCAGAGGGTGTTGCTGCCGACGATCCTCGACGAGTTGAACGAGGCGGGGGTTAAGGATCGGCAGGTGGAGATCATCGTCGCCCTAGGGACCCACAGGGTGATGAGGGAGAACGAGATGAAAGCTAAATTCGGCGGTGAAATCCTAGACCGGGTTGAGGTGAGGAACTTCGACTGCCACGATGAGGCTGAGCTGATAGACATCGGCAGGACGCCTACGGGCATAGAGGTGGTGGTGAGCCGAAGGGTCTACGAGGCTGATCTGGTTATCGGCGTCGGGAACATCGTCCCCCACTGCTATGCCGGGTGGGCTGGGGGAGGTAAGATCGTTCAGCCCGGCGTCTGCGGCGTGAAAACCATAGAGGAGACCCACATCGCATCTGGGATGACAAGGCCCATCTTCAAGATCGCCGGAGACTTGGAGAACCCCGTGAGGAGGATGATAGATGAGGTGGCCCTGAAGTCGGGGCTGAGATTCATAGTGAACACCATCCTCAACGAGAGGGATGAGGTCTGCGGCCTAGCCGTCGGCCACCCCTTGGAGGCCTTTAAACGAGGCGTCGAGGAGGCGAGGGAGCTTTACTGCCAAGAGATACCCCGGTTGGCCGACATAGTTGTGGCCTCCAGCTATCCCGCCGACATAGACTACTGGCAGGCACTGAAGCCCACAGATTACGCCTGCCTGGGGGTGAGAGAAGGCGGCATAGTCATCCTCGTTTCCCCCTGCCCCGAGGGCATCTCACCCGTCCACGGCGAGGTGAGGGAGAGAGGGAGACTAAGCTACGATGAGGTCCTGGAGGCCTATAGGCGTGGAGACATCGAGGATGGTGTGGCCGCTGCGGCGCTGATGATCCACACCCAGATAAGGGAACACGCCGGGGTGATCTGCGTCTCCGACGGCCTATCGGAGGAGGATAAGGAGGCCCTAGGGTTTGAACATGCCGAGACGGTAGAGGAAGCCTTGCAGAGGGCCCTAAGGGAGATGGGGGAAAGAGCCGGCGTCGGCGTCATGAGATGCGGCGATATACTGCCGACAATAAAAAGTTAGAGGAGTCCCCCCTCCTTCCTCTTTCTTAGATTCTCGATCATATCCTCAGTCATCTCAGCCAATCCATAGCTGGGCTCCCAGCCCCAATCCCTCCTGGCGGCCGAGTCGTCTATCGACCTGGGCCAGGTATCCGCTATCTTTTGCCTATAATCGGGCATATAGACCACCCTGAAGTCTGGTATATGCCTCCTGATCTCCTCCGCCAACTCTTCGGCTGAGAAGCTCATGGAAGCCAAGTTATAGTCGGCATGCCTCGTCAGCCTCGAGGGGTCAGCCTCCATGAGCTGGATCGCCGCCTTGATGCAGTCGGGCATGTAGATCATCGGCAGCACCGTATCCGCTCTGACGAAGCAGGTGTAGGGCTCCCCCTTCACGGCGGCGTAGAACATCTCCACGGCGTAATCCGTCGTCCCACCCCCTGGAGGCGTCTTACCTGGATACCTGACGCCTCGGACATCGACGCCGAAGCGGTTGTGATAGTAGTCGCAGAGGAGCTCCCCAGCCAGCTTCGTTATGCCATAGATGGTCCTAGGCCTCATGACGGCGAGCTGGGGTGTCCTATCCCTCGGGGTCTCAGGGCTGAAGACGGCGATGGAGCTTGGGTAAAACACCCTTAGCTCCAGCTCACGGGCCAGCTCCAATACGTTGTAGAGACCCCTCATGTTGACGTGCCAGGCTAGCTGGGGCTTCTGTTCACCCTTAGCTGAGAGGATGGCCGCTAGGTGGAATATGGAGTCGATGTCATACTCCTCAACTATCTCCCTAAGCCTCTTGGCATCCGTTACGTCGAGGTGTTCGCATGGGCCTGAGGATAGGAGCTCCTCCCCAGGCTTCTTAATATGAAAGGTGGCGACTACATTCTCCCCGCCGTATAGCTCCCTCAGCCTCGGAGTCAGCTCAGAGCCTATCTGCCCTGCGGCTCCTGTGACCAATATCCTCCTCATCCTCCTACCCAAATCCACTCCCCAGAATTAGAAATGGTGAATCGAATTGATAACCCTTTCATCGAAAATCGTTAATTCTCCTATTACCCGATAGAATTGGGATGAGCGTCAAGAGGCATCCTACGAAGTTTCTAAGGGAGGAGTACCTCGCACTGGTAGAGCAGAGCCTGGATTGGAAGCTCAAGACAGTTGAGGGGCCGAGTAAGCCGGTAACGGTGGTCGACGGTAAGGAGGTTCTGCTGCTCTGCTCAAACAACTACCTCGGCCTGGCGACGCATCCAAAGCTCATAGAGGCCGCCGTAGAGGCGGCGAAGGAGTATGGCGTAGGCTCCGGAGCGGTGAGAGCAATCTCGGGGACGATGAGCCTCCACATGGAGCTGGAGCGCAGATTGGCAAGGTGGAAGAGGGCTGAGGCCGCGCTGACATATCCCGCCGGATTCATGGTGAACTC
>LUCA01000052.1 GCA_001593875.1 Candidatus Bathyarchaeota archaeon B23 | reverse complement strand
TGATCAGGGGGAGAGGGGAGGAGGGGTATAGGGTTCTCATCGAGGCCCTCGTCAGCTGCGGCGTCGCCATGAGCATAGCGGGGAGCAGCAGGCCCTGCAGCGGCTCGGAGCACCTCTTCAGCCACGCCCTGGACGTCGTCGCCCCCAGGCCGGCGCTCCATGGGGAGCAGTGCGGCGTCGGCACCATCATGATGGCGAAGCTCCATGGATTGGATTGGAGGGGGATCAGGGAGAGGTTGAGGGTGATCGGAGCTCCCACGACGGCTGAGGAGTTGGGCATAGAACCCCGATACGTCGTCGAGGCCCTGGTGAGGGCTAGGAGGATCAGGCCTGAGAGATATACGATCCTGAACGAGGTGGAGCTGACGGAGAAGGAGGCCAGAGAGCTGGCTGAGGAGTGTGGAGTCATCTAACTATAGACGTCGAATCCTAATCGACATCTACTCCTCAACGTTTATATGGCTCTGCTCCCCACTCATCTAAGACCCCTCAAGGTGATTCTCCTTGAGCAGTATCCAACTTAAGGTGGCTGAGGCTAAGCAGCAGAGGGATGTAGGCAGGGGCATCGCCAGGATAGACTCTGCGGCGATGAAGGCCATAGGGGTGACGGTGGGCGACGTCGTGGAGATCATAGGGAAGAAGAACACCGCCGCCAAGGCCTGGCCCGCCTACCCGGAGGATCAGGGGCTAGGCCTCATCAGGATCGACGGCTTCATCAGGAAGAACTGCGGCGTCTCCATCAACGAGTTCGTCACCGTCCGAAAGGCCAACGTCTCCTACGCTAAATCGGTGAAACTCGCACCGGTCGATATACGCATCAGCGTAGACAGCGACTTCGTCAGATTCGTCAAGGACCGACTCATCGACAGGCCCTGCACCAGGGGAGATACGATCCTGATAACGATGCTGGGCCACTCGGTTCCCTTCACGGTGGTCAACACCAGGCCTTCAGGGATAGTGAAGATCGCCCCCACGACGGAGATTACGATCCTCAGCGAGCCCGTTCCAGAGTTGGAGATCACCACCAGGACGACCTATGAGGATATAGGCGGCCTCGACGAGGCCATCAGGCGGATAAGGGAGATGGTGGAACTCCCCCTGAGGCATCCGGAGATCTTCCAGAGACTCGGCATCGATCCGCCGAAGGGGGTGTTGCTCCATGGCCCGCCGGGCTGTGGGAAGACGCTGCTGGCGAGGGCTGTGGCCAACGAGTCGGACGCCAACTTCTACGCCATCAACGGCCCTGAGATCATGAGCAAGTTCTACGGCGAATCCGAGGCGAGGCTGAGGAAGACCTTCGAGGAGGCTGAGCGGAATGCGCCGAGCATCATCTTCATCGACGAGATCGACGCCATCGCCCCCAAGAGGAGCGAGGTCACCGGAGAGGTGGAGCGGAGGGTCGTCGCCCAGCTCCTGGCCTTGATGGACGGCCTGAAGGGGCGTGGAAACGTCATCGTCATCGGGGCCACCAACAGGCCCGAGGCCCTAGACCCGGCGCTCCGCAGACCTGGACGCTTCGACAGGGAGATCGAGATCGGCATCCCCGACAGGGATGGGAGGCTGGAGATACTGCAGATCCACACGAGGGGCATGCCGCTGGCGGAGGACGTCGACCTGGAGAAGTTGGCCGACATAACCCACGGCTATACGGGCGCCGACTTGGCGGCGCTCTGTAGGGAGGCGGCGATGAAGGCCCTGAGGCGTTACCTGCCGAAGATCGACCTGGAGGAGAAGAGGATTCCGAAGGAGATCTTGGATCAGATGGTGGTCACCATGGAGGACTTCCTCGCCTCCTATAGGGAGATCACGCCGACGGCGATGAGGGAGGTCTACATAGAGACGCCGAACGTCCATTGGGACGACATCGGAGGCCTGGAGGAGGTGAAGCAGAGGCTGAAGGAGGCGGTGGAGTGGCCCTTGAAGAATCCCGAGGCCTTCAGGAGGATGGGCATCACGCCGCCGAAGGGCATCCTCCTCTATGGGCCTCCGGGCTGCGGCAAGACACTATTGGCGAGGGCCGTCGCCACCGAGTCGGAGGCCAACTTCATCTCCGTGAGGGGACCTGAGATCTTCAGCAAGTGGGTCGGCGAGTCGGAGAAGGCCATCAGGGAGATCTTCCGCAAGGCACGGATGGCGGCCCCCAGCATCATCTTCTTCGACGAGATCGACGCCATCGCCCCCAGCAGGGGCCTGGGCTTCGGAGATTCAAGGGTCACCGAGCGTGTGATCAGCCAGCTCCTCACGGAGATCGACGGCCTGATAGCGTTGCAGAACGTCGTAGTCATCGGGGCCACCAACAGGCCCGACATCCTGGATACGGCGCTGCTGAGGCCTGGACGCTTCGATAGACGCATCTACGTGCCGCCGCCTGACTATGAGGCGAGGCTTGAGATATTGAAGATCAAGACGAGGGAGATGCCCCTCGCCGAGGATGTCAACCTTGAGGAGTTGGCGAGGAAGATGGAGGGGTATTCGGGTGCCGACATCGACTCCGTCTGCCGTGAGGCGGCCATCAACGCCCTGAGGAGGGACATCGACGCCAAGGAGGTGACCCTCGCCGACTTCGAGGAGGCGATGTCCAGCGTCGCGCCTTCCATCACCCCCGATATGGAGAAGTGGTATAAGGATATGGAGAGGAGGTTCAAGGAGGCGCAGCAGAAGCCCATCATGGCCGTGGCTTAGGTGGATAGGATGAATGACAGGCTCATCCCCATCACTGTAATCGAGACCCTTGAGAGGAGCGGTGCCTTGGAGCTCGACAGCCTCTACAAGGCGGTGGAGAAGCTCCACGGGGAGATGGATGGGAGATTCTTCGAGGACCTCCTCATGGACCTGGAGATCAGGGGGCTGATAAGGGTCTATAACATGGCGAGGGGTAAGAGGAGAGTAGAGCTGGTGAAGTAGGGTGGGGGTTCAGCTCAGAGAGATCGTCGAGGCCAAGAAGATCGACCTGAAGGACCTGGCTGGGAGGATCATCGCCTTCGACGGCCACAACGTCCTCTACCAGTTCATCTCCATCATCAGGGGGAGATACGGGGAGCCCCTGAGGGATAGAGAGGGGAGGATAACGAGCCACCTGAATGGGCTGATCTACAGGAACTCCAACCTCATAGAGGCGGGGATAAGGGTCGCCTACGTCTTCGACGGCAGGCCGCCCCTCTTGAAGGCGGAGACCCTGGAGAGGCGCATGGAGAGCAGGAGGGAGGCGAGGGAGCGATATGAGAGGGCCGTGAGGGAGGGGCGCTATGAGGCGGCGAGGAGATACGCCCAGCAGGCAGCCGTCACCACGACGACCATCGTCGACGAGGCGAAGAAACTGCTCACCCTCATGGGCATCCCCTGGATACAGGCCCCCTCCGAGGGCGAGGCCCAATCGGCCTATATGGCCCTGAAGGGCGACGTCTGGGCCGTCGCCAGCCAGGACTTCGACTCGCTGCTCTTCGGAGCTCCACGCCTCATCCGGAACCTCTCCATCACGGGGAGGAGGAAGCTTCCGAGGAAGAAGCTCTACATAAAGATCGAGCCGGAGCTCATAGAGCTGGAGGCGATGCTCCAACATCTAGGCATAACCCGTGAACAGCTCATAGATATTGGCATCCTCGTCGGCACAGACTACAACCCAGGCGGCGTGAAGAGCATAGGGCCTAAACGGGCTCTGAAGCTCATAAGGGAGCATGGCAGCCTAGAGGAGGCCCTGAAACACATCGAGGCGGAGTTCCCCATCTCACCCGAGGCCATTAAGAGACTCTTCCTAGACCCCGAGGTGACCGACGACTACAGGCTGGAGTGGAGGCCTCCGGATGTCGAGGGCATCGTGGAGTTCCTCTGCGACGAACACGACTTCAACGAGGAGCGGGTGAGGAAGGCCATACGGAAGATGGAGAGGGGCTACAAGCGGAGCAGGGAGACGACGACCCTAGAGAGATGGTTTACACCCGGTGGAGGGGGAGAGTAGAAAGAGGTGGATGAGCCTCGCTTAGAGATCGAAGCCGAGCTCCCTCAAGACCTCCTCCAGCTTCTCCTCCTCGATTCCATATCGCTCGGCCAGCTCTTGGATGGTCTCAGGGTGGATTTGTCTTCTCGGTCTTCCGGCGAGGGGTTCTAGGGGTTCCCCCCTCAGGTCGAGTCTGAGGAGGTCCCAGCGGGCATAGTGCCCCAAGGCGTCGAAGTAGGCCTTCGTATGCCTCCTATCGTCGGCGTCCAGCTCTGCGTAGAGGATGGCCTCCTTGTCGAAGATGGGTTCGGCGAGGTAGACGCCGGCGGGGTTGACGATGAAGCTGCCTCCGGCGGCGATGTTGAAGCCGGCGCAGTAGTCCGGGAGGGCGTCGTCGGGGACATATTGGCTGACGCTTATGACGAAGGTCTGGGTCTCGAAGGCGTACTCCTTGATGGCGTACTCTATGTCGCAGAGGTGGGTGTCCTCCCCCGGTCGGTATCTCTCCTTGGCTCCAGGGTGACGCCGCATCACCCACCAGCCGGGCCAGAGGCCGCAGTGTATCTCCTCGCCGAGGATCGCCATCGCCGCCTTCAACAGCGACATGTGATGCTCGTAGCAGACGAGGTCGCCTACGACGCCGATCTCGGTGTCGAAGACCCTCACGTCGGTGATGTCGCCCATCCCCCAGACGGTTCTCTCACCGTGGGTCGGCATCAGCTTCCTATGGCGGCCTAGGATTCTGCCGTCGTTCCCGATGAAGAGGATCGTGTTGTAGAGGGTTCCGCCTCCCCTCCTATCGGTCATCTCCGTGCAGCCCATCACCACCACGACGTCGGCCTCCCTGGCGGCGTCGCAGAGTATATCGGTGTCGCCGCTTGGAATCCTGACGGCGTTCTTCTGATACTCCACCATCAGGTCGGACCACTTGGAGATGGGGAGCAGCCCCCTCCAGTAGGGGTAGCCGGGTATGAAGGTCTCGGAGAAGACCACGAGCCTGGCACCGGCTCGGCTGACCTCCTCGATGGTCTTACACGCCTTGTCGAGGGTGGCCTCCTTATCCAGATAGACCGGTGAGACCTGAGCCGCCGCCACCCTCACTCTATCCAACATCGCAGTAACATCCCCTCTAGACGTTAAAAGCTGTGATGGGTGAGCTGCCTCTCGGCTGCGTCGACTCGGTTCTATCCTCGCTCTAGGGATTAACTACGTTGTTCCACAGGACTCGGCTTCGATGTAAAGGGCTACCATTTATAATGGATTTTTTTGGGTTACGGTAGCTGTGGCTTTCTCGAGTTCTCAGCGTCGAGTCCTTCCTGGATCTCTATGGGGTTTGAATCCGCTTGGTGGTGGGCCGGGCCGGATTTGAACCGGCGACCTCTGCGGTGTGAACGCAGCGTCCTGGACCATGCTGAACGACCGGCCCGCTAAGGGATACCTACTGGTGGATCGAATAAAATCCTTTTCCCGGGGGGAAGCTGGTCGATAGGCTTTTATAATCGATGGGCTTCTCCTCCCCCTTCAGAGGGGTGGATATGGGGTATCGCTTTATTTAACGCCATATCTCGTCGCGTCCGGTTTTTAGATACGACTCTTAGAGATGGGGAACAGATGCCTGGGGTCTCCCTCGCCCCTGAGGAGAAGTTGGAGATAGCTAGGGCCCTTGACGAGCTGGGCGTCGACGCCGTCGAGGCGGGCTTCGCCGCCGTCTCGGAGGGGGAGATGGAGGCCATAGGGCTGATCGCCGAGGAGGGCTTGAGGGCGGAGGTCTTCAGCGCCTCTAGGAGCTTGAGAAGGGATATCGACGCAGCCCTAGAGGCCGGCGTCGACGGCGTCAACATCATCATCCCCACCTCCGACCTCCATCTGAGGTATAAGCTGAGGAAGACGAGGGCTGAGGCCCTGGAGATGCTACGCCGGGGATCAGGGGCTCATCGTCGAGGTCTCAACGGAGGATGGCTCGAGGACGGAGCTCGACTTCCTGAGGGAGGTGGTGGCCGAGGCCCTGGAGGCCGGCGCCGAGAGGGTGGCCCTCTGCGACACGGTGGGCGCCCTCACGCCTGAAGCGGCCTACAGATTCTTCTCCGAGATGGTGGAGGAGTTCCCAGAGGCCCTCTTCTCAGCCCACTGCCACGACGACCTGGGGCTCGCGGTGGCCAACAGCCTCGCCGCCCTCAGAGCCGGAGCCGGCGAGGTCCACGTCTGCGTCAACGGCCTCGGCGAGAGGGCCGGCAACGCAGCGTTGGAAGAGGTGGCCGTCGCCCTCAAGGTGGTCTACGGGGCCGAGATGGGCATCGAGATCGAGAGGCTGTGGGAGACCTCGAGGCTGGTGGAGGGGCTGACCGGCGTGGTGGTTCAGCCCAACAAGGCGGTGGTGGGGGCCAACGCCTTCAGCCACGAGTCGGGCATACACACCCACGCGGTGCTGGAGCACCCCTCCACCTACGAGTTCATAGAGCCCACCCTCGTCGGGGCGGCTAGGCATATAGTCCCGGGGAAGCACGCCGGCTCCCACGGCCTGCGTAGGAACCTGGAGGAGATGGGCTTCACCCCCTCGGAGGAGGAGTTCCTACATATATTGAGGGAGGTGAAGGCGCTGGGAGATAGGGGGAGGAGGGTGGCCGACACCACCCTCCTAGAGATCGCCGAGAGGGTGACGGGCCGTAGGGCCGAGAGGGTCGTGGAGGTGGAGGAGTTCATCGTCGTCACCGGCAACAGGGTGACGCCCACGGCCTCCGTCAAGCTACGCATAGAGGGGGAGGGACACCACGAGGCCTCCATGGGCGTAGGTCCAGTGGACGCCACCCTCAGGGCCGTGGTGAGGGCCCTCAAGCCCGAGGAGAGGCCCCGCCTGGAGGCCTACCACGTGGACGCAATAACGGGGGGAACCGACGCGGAGGTGGAGGTGGAGGTGAGGCTGAGACGTGGAGACGTCGTCGTCTCCGCCAGGGGAGGAGCCGGGACATCGTGAAGGCGAGCGTCGAGGCCTACATAGAGGGGATGAACCTCCTACTCATCAAACGTCGACTCAGCCAGAAGCCGATCCCCAACCCCGTCGACGAGGAGTAAGAGGCGATGAGAACTCGACGCCAGGCCCAGGGAGGACTTAACGGCGGCTCCTAATCCTCTTCGGCCTCAGGTTTTTGCTCCTACACTTCCTGCACTTCGTCGCCTTAGGCGGATTGGTGGCCCCACATCTACGGCAGACGAGCTTCTCCAATCTATGCCACCTCACCAGCTGCAGCTTGAAGGGATCTCTAATCGACATCTAGGACACCTAGAGCATAACCGCTTCCTGGTATTTTATCTTTTCTGGGTAAGGGATCCACGAATAACGATAACCTTTTAACTAGATGTCGATATGATAATAGAACACCACGGAGGAAGGGGGAGTCAGGGTGTCGGTCAACACAGTCTACGTCGGGAGGAAGCCGATCCTGAATTATGTCCTCGCCTGCATGACCCTCTTCAAGAGCGGGTCAGATGAGGTCCTCATAAAGGCGAGGGGGAGAGCCATAAGCAGGGCCGTCGACGTCGTCGAGGTCATGAGGAATAGATTTATGCCGGACATCAAGGTCGAGGACATCAGGATAGGGACAGAGGAGATGGTCTCCGAGGAGGCGAACGCGCCGACGAACATAAGCACCATCGAGATCAAGATCACGAAGTAGCAGCGAGGGCTTTGACGCCGGCCGCAGACGCCCCTCCGGCCCGGAGGAAAGAGTGAGTGGAGACGAGGCTGTGTGAGTTCTGCCTCAGGAGCGGCGTCCTCTGCTCCAAGTGTAGGGAGAAGCTGAGGTCAGGTGAGGTCTCGGAGCTCTATATGAAGGTGGCGAAGTTCCTCCTGGACCTGGAGGATAGATACCCCCTGATCCAGGACACCGCCCTGGTGGATGTGGTGGAGGAGGACGGCGTCCTAGCCCTCGTCGTCGACGGCGGCGACCGGGAGAAGTTCATCAGCTATGGGGGACGCCTCCTGAGGGAGGTGCGAGACGCCTTCAGGAGGAGGGTCATCGTCATCGAGGCCGGGGGGAGCGAGCGGAGGTTCCTGGAGGACCTCTTCTCAGGTCAGAGGATACTCACCATAAACGTCATCTGGCTGCCCGACGGCTCCAGCGAGACCCGCATCGTCCTAGCGGGGAGGAGGATGAACGAGAAGAGGATGAGGGCGCTGACGGAGATCGCCCGGAGGGTGAGGGGGCTAAGCCTCAGGGTGGAGTACGCCTGAGGGCATCAAAGCTTTAAGCTCTCCCACATCAATAGACTCGTCCTCGGGGGATCGACTTGAGGAGGGTTATGGTGGAGGAGGCCAAGAGGAGGCTGGGGGAGACCGTCACCATAGCCGGATGGGTCAGCAGGACCAGGGACCTAGGCCGATTGAAGTTCATAATGCTGAGAGACGTCTCGGGGGAGATGCAGGTGACGGTGAAGCCCGACAACCCCATCGCAGGGGAGGTCGAGAGGCTCCACCTGGGGAGGGAGGACGTCGTCGCCTTCAAGGGGAGGGCCGTCAGGAGCGAGATCGTCCACGCCGGCGTGGAGTTCATCCCCGAGGCCGTCCAACTCATCAACAGGGCCAAGCAGCCCATCCCCATCGACGTCTCGGGGAGGGTGAAGGCCGAGCTGGATACGAGGCTCGACTACCGCTTCCTGGACTTCAGGACCCCCAGGACGAGGGCCATCTTCAGGATTCAGCATACGCTCCTCCAGGCCTTCAGGAGCTTCCTCAGCCAACGGGGATACCTGGAGATACAGCCCCCCTGCATCATCGCCTCCGCCTCCGAGGGGGGAGCCGAGCTGTTTATGCTCCCCTACTTCGACCGGACGGCATACCTGGCGCAGAGCCCCCAGCTCTACAAGCAGATGTGCGCCGTCAGCCTGGAACGGGTCTTCATGGTGGTCCCCGTCTGGAGGGCTGAGAAGTTTGACACGCCGACGCATCTCAACGAGGTGCGCCAGATGGACATCGAGCAGGCCTACGCCGACGACGAGGAGGTGATGAGGGTTCTGGAGGAGTGCCTGGCCCATATGTTGAGTAGGGTGAGGGAGGAGTGCCCGGAGGAGCTGAGGGTGCTCGGCCGGGAGCTGGAGGTGCCGAGGACGCCGCTGAGGAGGGTGACCTACGACGAGGCCGTGGAGATGCTGAGGGGCGTCGGCGACGAGATCAGATGGGGCGAGGACTTCACCAGAACCCAGGAGAGGGAGCTCTGGAGGCTCCTAGGCGAGGAGGCCTACTTCGTGAAGGACTGGCCTGAGACCCTCAAGCCCTTCTACGCCATGCCGAGGGAGGACGACCCCCGACTGGTCCACGCCTTCGACCTCATATACCGAGGCCTGGAGATCAGCAGCGGAACCCAGCGAATACATCTGCCAGACCTCCTCAGGGAGAGGATACGGGAGAAGGGCCTAAACCCCGAGAACTTCAGCCATTACATCGAGTGCTTCGAGTACGGCGCCCCACCCCACGCCGGCTGGAGCATAGGCCTTGAAAGGCTGACGATGGCCGTCACCGGCGTCGGCAACATCAGGGAGTGCTGCATGTTCCCCAGAGATAGGGAGAGGCTGGTGCCCTGATGGGGGAGGGCTTCAGGTATAAGCAGTGCATAGTCCTCAGGGCCGACCTGGGGATGAGCGTGGGGAAGCTCATAAGCCAGGCCTGCCACGCCGCCGTCGAGGCCTCGGAGGAGGCGAAGAGGAGGAGGCCTAGGGTCTGGAGGCGGTGGAGGGAGGAGGGGGCGAAGAAGGTGGTGCTGCGAGTCGAATCCCTGGAGGAGCTGGAGGAGCTCGCTGAGAGGGCTGAGGAGCTGGACATCACCCACGTCGTCATCAGGGATCGAGGCCTCACCGAGGTGCCCCCTGGAACCATAACGGCCCTGGGCCTAGGGCCAGACCTATCGGAGAGGATGGATAGGGTGACGGGACATCTGAAACTCCTTAGATAGCCCTTCAACCCCGGAGGACC
>LUCA01000051.1 GCA_001593875.1 Candidatus Bathyarchaeota archaeon B23 | reverse complement strand
TAGTCCACCGGGGGTTGAGGGGGCAGGCTACTACGTCCCCCAGGCTGAGGCGGTGAGGAGGGCGGCGGGGATCCCGGTGATAGGCGTAGGGGGCATCAAGACGGCGGAGGAGGCTGACGCCATCCTCCGATCGGGGAGGGTGGACCTCGTCGCCGTGGGCAGAGCCCTACTCAGCGACCCCCATTGGGCCTTGAAGGCCTTGAGGCTTCTTAGAGGGGCTTCCTCCTGAGGAGCAGCGAGTTGCCGACGACGATGACGTCGCTGGCCACCATCGCCGCCGCCGAGGCCTCCGGCCTCAGCAGGAAGCCGGCGAGGGGGTAGAGGAGGCCGGCTGCTAGGGGTATGGTGAGGAGGTTGTAGAGGAGGGCCCAGAAGAGGTTCTGCTTTATCTTCGACAGCGTCATCCTGCTCAGCTTGAAGGCCTTGACGACCCCCTCGATCTCCTCGCCCATGAGGATGATGTCGCCCGCCTCCACCGCTATGTCGGCCCCGCTACCGATGGCTATGCCCACGTCGGCCTGGGTCAGCGCCGGGGCGTCGTTGATGCCGTCGCCCACCATCGCCACCCTCAGCCCCTCTGCCTGCAACCCCCTTATCACCTCCACCTTCTCCTCCGGGAGCACCTCGGCGAGGACGTGGTCTATCCCCAGCTCCAGGGCTATGGCCTCCGCCGTCCTGGAGTTGTCCCCCGTCAGCATGTAGACCTCCAGGCCTAGGGCCTTCAGCTCCTCCACCGCCTCCCCTGCGTCCTCCTTCGCCGTATCCATGATGGCGAAGAGGGCGGCTGCCACGTCGTCGACGGCTAGGAAGATGATGGTCCTCCCCTCCGCCTCCATCCTCCGGGCCTCGTCCTCCAGGGCCTCCAGGGAGACGCCGTAGAGCTCCATGAGGTTTCTGTTTCCCAGGAGTATCCTCCGCCCTCGATGCTCGGCCACGACCCCCCTACCCGGTAGAGGCTTGAAGTCCTCGGCGTCTGGGATGTCTAATCCCCGT
This sequence comes from Candidatus Bathyarchaeota archaeon B23, assembly GCA_001593875.1. Lineage (GTDB taxonomy): Archaea > Thermoproteota > Bathyarchaeia > TCS64 > B23 > B23. The sequence continues at coordinate 5,013 of LUCA01000051.1, read as the reverse complement.
CTCGCACCCTCCCTCAGTATCGCCTCGGCTAGGGGGTGCTCAGACCCCTTCTCGGCTATGCAGGCCAGCCTTAGGGCCTCCTCCTCGCTATGGAAGCCTGTGGCGATGATCTCCACGACCTCCGGCTCTCCCTTGGTTAGGGTTCCGGTCTTGTCGAAGACGACGGCCTCGATGTCCCCCAGGGCCTCCAGGATGCCTCCATGTCTGATGAGGATGCCGCTCTCGGCTCCCCTCCCGATGCCCACCATGATGGCCGTCGGCACCGCCAGGCCGAGGGCGCAGGGGCAGGCCACCACGAGGACGCTGACGAAGGAGGTGAGCCCCCTCACCGGCGATCCCAGGAGGATCCAGAGGATGAGGGCTGCGGAGGCGACGAGGAGCACCAGGGGGATGAAGAAGGTGAGCAGTCGATCGGCGAGGCGCTGTATCGGGGCCCTGGAGCTTTGAGCCTCCTCCACCAGCCTCACTATCTGGGCGAGGATCGTCTCCCCTCCCACTCTAGTCGCCCTAATCCTCAGCAGGCCGGCGCCGTTGATGGTGCCGGCGTAGACCTCATCTCCCACCCCCTTCTCCACCGGCATCGACTCCCCCGTCAGGAGGGATTCATCGACGGAGGAGAGGCCGTCGACGACGACGGCGTCCACGGGGATCCGTTCGCCAGGCCTCACCACCAACAGCTCCCCCACCTCCCCCTCCTATATGGGGACCTCCACCTCGGTGAGGCTGCTGAGGAGGGCCTTGAGGAGGCTCTGCCTGCTGGGATGACCTAGGAGCTGGTCCCCCTCCCGGTAGAGGAGGCAGCAGGCCCCCTCCCCCACATCGCCGATGCCGACGGCGGCGCCGTCGATCACAACTATCGGCGATGGGCCTGAGGTCTCCCTCTCCTCCACCAGGATGTGCCTCTCCAAGCCCAGCTCCTTGAGGACCTCCTGGAGGAGCCTCCTAGTCTCAGCGGCCCCTGGGCACTCGGCGTTGGAGAGGATCTCCACCTTGATGGTCTCCTCGGCCCTCAGGGCCCTCGCCCTCTTCGGCTGTAGGGCCATGAGTCGCTCTATGGATTCCCCAGCCCTGCTCGTCGCCTTCTCCTCCAGCAGGACGCCGAGGGTGATGGTGGTGATGGTCAGCGAGGAGGCCTCGTAGAAGGTGGGGCCTCCCGTTGTCAGGAGCGTGGAGAGGAGGGAGTAGAGGTAGGCGGAGGTGGTGCTGAGGGTGACGAGGACGTCCATGTTGAGAGCCCTATTCCTCAGGGCGTTTAGGGCGCCTCGATAGAAGTGGGCTCCCACTATGAACTGGATGGGGGTGGCGAGGAGGAGCATCAGCCTCTCCTCCCCTGGGAGGTCGAGGGCGAACTTCAGGAGGACTATGGGGAGCGACAGGAGGAGGCCGAGGAGGAAGAGCCGGAACTTCCCCTCCCCCTCCCTCCGGCGTCCCTCGACCACCCTATAACCCAATCCCTCCACGATCCCCCTCAGGGCGTCTACATCTATGACCCTGGGATCGTAGAGGACCTCCCCCCTTCTGGCCGTGAAGAGAACCCGGGCCTTGAGGACTCCCTCGGCCTTCGATAGGCTTCTCTCGATGTTTAGGGCGCAGGAGGGGCAGTGCATCCCCTCGATCTCGAAGCTCCATCTCTTCCCCAAGGCGTCTCCATATCCTTTCTATAACACTGTTATAAATCTACCCCCGCCTCAGCCTCCTACAGACCCTGCAGAACTCCCCGACGATGTCCTCCCTCCCCAGGAGGCCGCGGGCCATCTTCTCCGCCAGCTCATCCGTCAGCCTCTCCAGCTCCTCCATCCCCCGGATGGTCTCCAGCCTCCCCCTCTTGGAGGTGAGGTAGTGGTTTATGGAGGGCTGGCTCACCCCCAGTATCGAGGCCGCCTCCGTCTGCGTGAACCCGTAGTCGCCTACGAGCTTCCTCGCCATCATCGCCCTGAAGACGGGCAGTATCCTCCTAGAGACATCCTCGCAGGGGAAGTCCATCCCACTCGATCACCAGCTCGACAAGATATAAGTATCACGGTGTTATAGATGTGGGGGCGTCTAGGAGATGTTCAGCGTGGAGGAGCTTCTGAAGGCCCATGGGGAGCCGGAGAGGGAGGTCTACCTCGACTTGGAGAACTCGGCGCCCGTCGCCCGGGAGGTCCTGGAGGCGATGCTCCCCTACTTCGCCGAGAGGGCCTATGGGAACCCCTCCATCACCCACAAGCCGGGATGGATGGCCTACGACGTGGTTCAAAGGGCCCTGGAGGAGATCAGGCGGCACCTCGGAGCCTCTAGGCCGGAGGAGATAAACTTCATCCCCGGCGCCACGGAGGCCAACAACCTCGCCCTCATGGGAGCCGCCCTGGCGAATAGGCGGCGGGGGAGGCGTATCATCGTCTCCAGGATCGAGCCCCTCAACGTCCTCCATGTAGCTCTGAACCTCCTCAGGCCCAGGGGCTTCGAGGTGGTGGAGGTCCCCGTCGACGGGGAGGGGTTCATCGACCTCGATGCCCTCGGGGAGGCCGTGAACAGGGAGACGATCCTCGTCAGCATCTCGGCCGTGAACCACGAGATCGGCACCATCCAGCCCCTGAGGGAGGCGGTGGAGCTGGTGAAGGACAAAAACCCCGACGCCGTCTTCCACACCGACGCCTCCGACGCCTATGGGAGGATACCCTTCAACGTCGGGGAGCTGGGCGTCGATATGGCGACGGTGAGCAGCTATAAGGTCCTCGGCCCCAGGGGCGTAGCCGCCCTCTACGTCGGGGAGGGCGTGGAGGTGGAGAGGCTGCTGGAGGGGCAGCTGGGAACTCAGAGGCTCTGGCCCGGCGTTGAGAACGTCCCCCTCATCGTCGGCTTCCAGAAGGCCTCGGAGCTCCTATTCAGGGACTTCGAGGGGAACACCTCCCACATGAGGCGGCTGAGGAACCGCCTGATGGAGGGCCTCCTGAAGTCGATCCCGGAGACACTGCTCAACGGGCCGAGGGAGAGGAGGGCGCCCGACAACGTCAACATCAGCTTCCTAGGCTGCGAGGGGGAGGCCCTCACCATAGAGCTGAGCCTCCACGGCGTCTACGTCTCCAGCGGGAGCGCCTGCACCAGGAGGCTCCTCCAGCCCAGCCACGTCCTCACAGCCATAGGCCGCAGACCCGAGGAGGCCCATGGGAGCATCCTGATGAAGGTCTCCCGGATGTACTGCGATGAGGATGTGGACTACGTCCTGAGGGTGCTGCCTGGGGCCGTCGAGAGATTGAGGGGTCTGAGCCCCCTGAAGGGGGAGGGGGGAGATGTCTAGGGTTCCGCTCCCCTACGGCCCTAAAATCCTTGAGCTCTTCAGGAATCCCAAGAACGCTGGGCCGATGGAGGACGCCACCGTCTCGGCCACGGCTGGAAGCCCCATCTGCGGCGATGTCATCGCCATCTACCTAAAGATCGGCGAGGGCGACGTCGTCGAGAGGGCGTCCTTCGAGAGCTATGGGTGTGCGGCCAACATCGCGACGGCCAGCCTCCTCACCGAGATGGTGAGGGGCAGGACCCTGAAGGAGGCCTGGGGCATAAGCTGGAGAGAGTTGACCGAGGAGCTGGGGGGTCTTCCCTCCATCAAGTTCCACTGTGGAACCCTCGCCGTGGGCGCCCTACGCCGAGCCATCAGGGCCTACTACGAGGAGCGGCCTCACCCTGATTGGCTGCCCGAGGAGGCGACGCTGGAGGAGAGGCAGGCCCTGGAGGCGGAGGAGCTCGGTGAGAGGTTGTCGAGGAGGATAGGCGGTGAGAAGGGGTGAGCAGCCCCCTAGAGGATTATGTGAGCCGCATCGACGAGGCCTGCGGGGAGGAGGGGGACTACGTCGTCATCCTCAGATACGACAGGCTGAGGGAGGCCCTAAAACGGATTCTGGCCAAATGTAGGGTGGAGAAGGACATCTCAGGGATGATGATAAGGGCCTCCTACAAGGGGAGAGGCCTCACCCTCTTCGCCACCGGCAGGCTTCTCCTGAAGGGCATAGGGGAGCGGGGCGAGGCCGAGAGCCTGTTGAGGGAGCTCCTATCGGATTAGAGGCCCCCGGCGATCTCCCCCACCGCCTCCACCAACCTCTCAACCTCCTCCAGGGTGTTGTAGATGTAGGTCGACGCCCTGACGGTCCCCCAGGGGCGGTTGAGGAGATGCTTCACCAGCGGCAGGGCGCAGTGATGCCCCGATCGGACCATGATGTCGGCCGAGGCGTCGAGGGCGAGGGCCACCTCATGGGGGTTGAGCCCCTCCACGTTGAAGGAGACGACGCTCAAGCCATGCTGGGGATCCTTAGGCCCATAGACCTCCACCCCCCTCAGCCCCCTCAGCCCCTCCCTGATGGCCCAGGAGACCTTCCTATCATGCTTCTCCACAGCCCCCATGCCCAGGGCCTCCAGGTAGTCGACGGCCGCCCCCAGCCCGATGGCCTCAGCTATAGCTGGGGTTCCAGCCTCAAATCTCTCAGGGCTCTCCCCCAGCTCGTAGTGGTTGAGGCCTACATCCCTTATGGTTCCGCCTCCTATGCAGAGGGGCTCCAACTCCTCCAGGGCTGAGGGGCCGATGTAGAGGACGCCGATGCCCGTCGGCCCCAGCATCTTATGCCCCGAGAAGGCGAGGAGGTCGCAGCCCAGCTCCTGGACGTCCGTCTTTATATGGGGGACGGCCTGAGCGCCGTCGACGAGGAGGAGGCTCCCATGGTCGTGGGCTACCTCGGCGATCTCCTCCACGGGGACCACGACGCCTAGGACGTTGGAGACCCAGGTCACGGCGACGAGCCTCGTCCTGTCGTCGATGACCCGCTCGAAGTCTGAGGGGTTGAAGAGGCCCTCGGCGCTGGGCTCCACGACCTCCACCTCGACGCCGAAGAGCTTCGCCGCCCTCAGCCAGACGATGTAGTTGGAGTGGTGCTCCAGCATCGTCGTCACGATCTTGTCTCCCCTCCTCCACGGCATGCCCCGGGCCACGAGGTTTATGCTCTCACTGGTGTTCCTGGTGAAGACGACGTTCCTCCAGGACTC
>LUCA01000050.1 GCA_001593875.1 Candidatus Bathyarchaeota archaeon B23 | reverse complement strand
AAGGTTTTCAGATGTCATTTCCAACTCCCAAAACTATAATAGATAGTTGCTCCTTTACCCTCTAGCTCCCTAAAGGGGCCTCCATAGAAGGCCTCGGGGATAGGTGGAAGGAGTTGGTCCGATTATCCTTCCTAGGCGGGACACGGGAAGTAGGGAGGAACGCAGTCCTCATCGAGTCAGTCGGCGCTAGGTTGCTGCTGGATTATGGGGTGATGCTCGACGACGAGCCTGGGTTCCCATCCCACGTGAGGGCGACGGACATCGACGGCGTAGTAGTCACCCACGCCCACCTGGATCACTCGGGGGGCGTCCCGATATTCTACCTCACCGAGCGGAAGCCCGTCTTCATCACCCCCGTAACGGCCGAGTTGGTGAGGGTGCTCATCAAGGACTTCATCAAGCTCAGCGGCTACTACCTCCCCTTCGAGTACCTGGAGCTGGAGTCGATGATGAGATGCCGGAGGGATCTCCACTACGGCATGAAGGTGAGGATCAAGGATCTCGCCTTCACGCCGATAAACGCTGGGCATATACCTGGAAGCTTCATGGTGGATGTGGAGGCGGAGGGGAGGCGCATCCTCTATACGGCGGATATAAACACCATCGACACCAGGCTGGTGAGGGGGGCGAGGATCCCCAAGAGGAAGTATGACGCCGTCATCATAGAGAGCACCTATGCGACGCAGGAGCACCCCGAGCGGAGGGAGTTGGAGGAGGAGTTCATCAAGGAGGTGAAGCTCGTCCTCGACGAGGAGGGGCGAGTCCTGGTACCTGCCTTCGCCGTCGGCAGGAGCCAGGAGATGCTGAGCGTCCTCTACGCCCACGGCTTCAGGAGGAACGTCTACATCGACGGCATGGCGAGGGAGGTCAACGAGATCTTCCTCAGCTACCCCGACTACCTAAAGGCCCCCAGGTCCTTTATGAAGGCCCTCTCCACGGCGAAGGTAGTCCGAGGCTGGAGGGATCGCCGAGAGGCCCTGAAGAGGTCGAGCATCATCGTCGCCCCCTCGGGGATGCTCCAGGGCGGGACGGCCGTCTACTACATGGAGCGCCTAGCCCTCGACGAGAGGAGTGGCGTCTTCCTCGTCAGCTTCCAGATACCTGGCACGAGGGGTGCGAAGCTCCTGGAGACCGGCCGCTTCACCATCGGCGATGGAGAGGAGGAGGTCAAGGCCCGAGTACGCCGCTTCGACTTCTCCTCCCACGCAGGGATGACCCAGCTCCACGAATTCCTGAAGGGGTTGAGGGGGGAGCCGAAGGTCTACGTCATCCACGGAGAGGAGGAGAACTGCAAGGCCCTCACCGACTGGGCCGCCGACGAGCTGGGCCTGGAGGCCCAGGCCCCCACCCAGGGAGACGAGGTCGACGTCTAGAAAGATAAAAATATCCCTCAACCCCTTGAGGAAGGGGCGAGATGCCGAGGGAAGTCTTCGACCCGGAGGAGTTCCTACGCATCGCTGAGAGGGCCACAGAGTGCCGAATAAAGCGCCTAGGAGATGCGATGAAGCTGAAGCTGAGAACCAGCAGATACCTCTACACCCTAAAGATCAACGCCGAGGAGGGGGAGAAGCTGCTGAGGAGGATCAAATGCCCAAAGAGGGAGATATAACCGTTGAGTGAAGCCTCCTCTAACAAAATTCGAGAAGCCTCTCGTTGAAAAAATCAGATACCCTCTGAAGCCTATGGAGGGTGTCCCCCTCTGAACTCAGCAGGGTTTCCCCCGTCTCCCCCAGCCGTCTCCTAAGACCCTCAGGTAGATAGGCCAGAGAGGAGTCCATAAGCCCTCTGGCCTCCGGCTTCACCTCTAGGAGGGGGGCTAGGCATCCAACTCCCTTCAGGATCGAGGCGATGTGAAGAACCCTCTCCCCGGGCGTAGATGGAGGACCCCAGGCTTCGAGCTCCTCCCTGGAGGGTTTGATGACGTACTCGGCGTAGGCGAGCTGGCAGTCGACGTAGCCGTGGTGGACGAGCAGCCTCGCAACCTCATAATCCTTGACGGCGACGGAGAGGAGATAGAGCAGAGCCTCAGCCAACTCCCATGAGCCCCCAAGCCGTCTTGAGGCCTCAAGGAGGCTCCCAGGCAGGGGGAAGATGTAGTGCTCCAGAGAGCCATGAAGCACCGAGTGGCCGGCCTCATGCCTCAACCCGCCTAGCCGCAGAAGCAGGGGCAGCCCCCTCATCGTCTCAAGGCAGACCATGATCCTCGGCGTCCCCCTCCAGGCGTCATGGGTGGCGAAGAAGCCCAAGCCCGAAGCCGGCCCCCTCACGCCGACGGCAGCCGCCTCCTCAGCCAAGACGGCATCCATCCTCGAAGCCTTCTCAAAGACCCAGAGCTCCAGGATTGCGGGCTGACCGATACGGCGATAACAATCCTCCAGGGTTTTTAGAACCCAGTGGGCGATGGAGTCGTCGATGGAGCCGAACCTCGAGAGGAAGATCCTTGTCAACGTGGGAGAGTCTTTTCTCGGGATTTAAAAGGGCCCTGATCAACTCTTTTGGAGAACCTTATAAGTGGCGGCAATTTATAGCGTAAAAATCACGCCTCAGCCTTGATTTTTTCAAAATTCCTGGATGTGTCCTGGGATGGTGGTGGGCCGGGCAGGAATCGAACCTGCGACCCTCGCCACGTCAAGGCGATGTCATACCCCTAGACCACCGGCCCACTGGGTCCGGTGTGATCGTTGAGGCTTCCTCCCTTATCTTTTTGTCGCTCCTTCCCTTCAGAGGTCGATGAGCCCCATCTTCTCGTAGAGCCTAAAGAGTTTGACGAGGTATTCCAGGTCGCAGCGACCCAGCTCCATTTCGATGAGCTGTGCTATCTCCAGTAGGCTGCGTTGGCCGTCGGCCCAGTATTGGGCGAGAACTCCCTGAACTCGACTCTCCCTATGCTTCCTGCTCAGCCTCCAGTAGGCCTCCCGGTCTTCCTGGGGCAGCCTCCTCAGCCAGGGTCTTACGGAGAGGGGTCCCCTAAACCTCCTCTTAGGCCTCAGGGCCTCGGCCTCGACCTCGATCCGCCTCCTCCGCCTCCTGGCCTTCCTCAGCTTCAGCCCCCTCCCCGAGGCGTAGCATCTGATGGCCTCCTCCACCCGTTGGGCTTCCCCCTCAGCCGTCTCCCTCACAGCCTTGACGCATCTCTCCATCACACCCCCCTCCAGGTCTACGCCCAGCCTCCTGATGGACTTCAGGGCCTCTACACCCCTCTCAGCCTCGTAGAGGAGGCCCCGCCTCACCCTCCCCAGGGCTTCAGCCAGCGCCTTCTCACCCCCCTCAGCCCTCTCAGCCTCGCTGAGGGCTTCGGTCAGCTCCCGCTGACCCCGCTCCAGGATGCGTCTCCGGTATCTGTAGGCCGTCTCCTCCACCAGCCATCGGGCCTCCTGGGCGGTGGCTGAGGCGATGAAGTAGGCGTAGGTGGCCGCCATCAGGGCGACCCTCCCCAGCATCTCGGGGTCCACCTTATCGACGGTGTCGAGGCTGGTGTGGTAGAACCTATCGGGCCACTGGATGATCATGGGGCAGGGGACGCCGACGGAGGGGTCTGAGAGGATGTAGTGGTCGCTGCCCCCGGAGAAGGGGGTGACGGCCCACCTGTAGAGGGGATACTTGGCCGTGCCGGCGAGGTTCCTGAACTCCCCCTTCACCTCATCCAAGATGGCCTCCAGGAGGGCGTTCACATAGGAGGGCGAGGCATCGGGCGTCCGCTCCAGGAGGAGGGAGCTGCCGCAGAGCTCCTGCTTCTCGCCCACCATGTCGAGGTTGAGGGCCGCCACCATCCCCGGGAGGCGATCCTCGTTCCCGGCGAGCCAGGCGTAGGTCCCCGTCATCTCGGGGACGAAGAGGAAGCGGAGGGTTCTCCCAGGCCTCTTGAGGCTGCCCTCGTTGATCAGCTTCTGAAGCGCCCGGGCAGCCTCCATGGCGGCTGCGCAGCCCGAGGCGTTGTCGTTGGCCGAGGGCTGGGGGTGACAGATGTGGGCGACTATGAGGACCTCCTCGTCGCCGTCGCCCTCGATCCAGGCCTCACCCACCTCCAGGCCGCCCCTCTCGAAGCCGGCGTCCACCCTCGCCCAGACCCTCACCGCCTTGCCCCTCCGCCTCCGCTTCGCTATCAGCTCCCTCAGCCACCTCCCCCTCCGGGGCGTGAGGACGAAGCCGAAGCAGGGCTTCCCCCCATCGGTCCACCAGAAGCTGGTGTACTGCAGCGCATCGTCCAGCTCCCCCTCCCTTCGGACGGGGGGAAAGGCCCTCATCCCATAGTAGAGGATGCCCAGGGCCCCACGACGCTCCACAGCCATCTCATAGACCCTGAGGATGTCTCCATCGGTGAGGACGATGCGGCCCTCCACGTCGACGCCTCGATAGTCCCTCGGCTCCTCCCCCCTGCCTACGTGGACCACCTCGGCCTCCACACCCTCCCTCGGCGTCGGGTGGCTGCGCTGTATGAGGCTGAACCTCGACTCGGACCACCTGGCGAGGGGTCTCCGCTCCCCCTCCGGCTCCCTAAGCCAGAGCTCCGCATCCCGGCACCACCACTCCCTGAAGAGGAGGCAGCTCCAACGATAGGTCTCACCGTCAGCCGGGTAACGCCTCACCTCAGCCTCCAGGCCGAAGCCCCTGAGGGTTTCGACGACGTACTCCACGGCAGCCCTAAGCCCAGGACTCCCCTGAATCCGGTGATGCCCAGCGATCTCTGAGACGAAGCCCAAGGCGATATCCCCTGAGATCTCCCCCTCAAGAAGCTCGGCGACCCCCTTGAACATGGTTGAAGCTATGTGGAGGGGGGATATTACCTTATCCTCCGGCCATGGGAAATCTTTTCAACGCCTCCCACGACTTCGAATGGGTTGAAGGTCGTCGCCCTAGTCTGCAGCGCCCGCAGAGGCGGAAACTGCGAGGAGATAGCCGAGAGAGTCCTGGGAATCCTCGGCGGGAGGGGCGTCGAGACGGAGATGGTGAGGCTCATCGACTATGACATCCATCCCTGCAACCGATGCGACTACCAGTGCTTCAGGGAGGAGGAGGTCTGCCCCATCGAGGACGACGTCCCCTTGATCTGGGAGAAGCTGAGGAGGGCTGACGGCGTCGTCATCGCCACCCCCTCCTACTACGGCTTCCTACCGGCGACCTTCAAGGCCGTCATCGAGAGAGCTCAGGGGATACTGAACTGGGTGACGGTGGAGTTCCGAGACCTGGAGGCGGTCTGGAGGGGGAAGCCCACCCTGGTGATCGCCGTCTCCGACGGCGGAGGTGAATTCATCCTCCAATATCTGAGAGAGACCTTAAAGGGGGCTCACATCATCTCGGAGCACCTCTCCTACACGGAGCTAGGCATACCCGGATATCTAGGCGGACTCCTCCGGCTCCCCCAGGCCTCCTCCAGGGTGGAGGAGATGGCGGAGAAGCTCTACGAGAGGCTCTCAGCCTCTAAAGATTTATCAGGAGACGACGACCCATAGAATGCTGGCCGCGGTAGCTCAGCCTGGGAGAGCGTCCGGCTGAAGACCGGAATGTCCCCGGTTCAAATCCGGGCCGCGGCACTCACAGAGGGATTTTATCGCCCCTAAGCCTAACATCCATCGGTGCCTGGTTTTGTCCTACCTCTATCAGAGGCGTAGGTGGATCGGCGCCCTCAGGGAGCCCTGCATCGCCGAGCATGGGTTGGTGGCCTCTAAGCATAGGCTTATCGGCGAGACGGGCGTCGACGTTCTTCGCCGAGGCGGGAACGCCGTCGATGCGGCGGTGGCGGCGGCCTTCGTCGACTGCGTCGTGGAGCCGGCGATGAACGGCATCGGCGGGGAGGGGGTGATGGCCATCCACATGGCCAACGGGGAGAACGCCATCATCGACTACGTGGGCCGGCCCTCGAAGAACTGCACGCCGGATATGTATGAGCTCCTCGACGAGATGGAGCCTGGCTGGATGGGTTGGAGGAGGGTGAAGGACGACGCCAACGTCATCGGCCACAGGGCCGTGACGGTCCCCGGAACGGTGGCGGGGCTGGCTAAGGCCCTGGAGCTCTATGGGACCATGGAG
>LUCA01000049.1 GCA_001593875.1 Candidatus Bathyarchaeota archaeon B23 | reverse complement strand
ACTCTGGGCATAAATACGAGGGTGGACTCGATCGTCTCCTGGTTTTTGACGGGGGGGCTCTCGGGCATCGCGGGGTCCTTTCTGCCGCTCTGGTTTCAATCTGGCCCTGGGTCTGGGGGGATGATAGCGACGAGCGTCTTCGCATCGAGCGTGGTCGGGGGGCTATCGAGCATCTATGGAGCGATGCTGGGGGGCTATCTCATAAGCCTGGTGGAGGTTTGGGGGTCCTACATACTCATGAAGCATCTGGGATTGTGGATCGGCGCCTACAGGATGATCATATCCCTGTCGTTGATGTCCGTCATCTTGATGTTCGAGCCGGGTGGATTGGCCTCCTTCATAGAGAAGTTGAGAAAGAGGTATGGGAAGCAGAGGAGGGTTAGGAGGAGATAGGATGACCTATGAGTTTTTTAATCAATGGATAATCGACCTCGTCTTTTTCCTCATACTCTATCTAATTGTAACCATGAACCTCAACTTCTTATACGGCTATACGGGTATACCCCACTTCGGTATCAGCCTCTCGGTTGCCGGAGGGGGATATGTAGCTGGAGCTCTCACAGGGAGGATTCTGAGGGGGATCTACAACGTGTACCCCCAGCTGAACTTCATGTATGAGAATACGAAGATCACAAACGAGATCAACGTCCATCTACAACACGACCCCTTCACGGGCATCAGCATATTCCTCTTCATCATCGCCTTATCCCTGCTCATAAATGCCGGGCTGGGGTACATCGTCTCACGTCCAGCTATAAGGTTGAGTGGGACCTACCTCATCATCGTCCTCATCGGGATGGCTGAAGCCGTGAGGATCATAGGCTTGAACTACTACCCCCTAGTCGGTGGAACCTTCTGGGTGCACGTCCCAGACCTCTTCGCATGGATGGGGGGCTTTAGGACGGAGGGATACCTGATAATATCTACGCTCATCACGCTGGGGATATTCCTCCTCCTCCAGGCGATGAGTACATCGCCCCTCGGGAGGGTTCTAAGGGCCGTGAGGGAGAACCCGGTGAGCGCCGAGTGCGTCGGCATAGACGTCGTCGGTGTGAGGACGAGGGTTATGGTCTTATGCTCTGCCCTCACCTCCATCTCGGGGGTATTATACGCCTACTATATACAGGCTGTATTGGCCACCGCCTACACCAGGGCGTCCTGGACCTTCTACCCCTGGCTCATGTGTATGGTGGGGGGAATCGGCAACAACATGGGCGCCTTCATCGGAACATTGATCTTCATAACCGTTCGAAGGCTGATAATCTACTACAAACACGACATCGAGGCGTACATCCCCTTTCAGGTGGTTTGGCTTGAGATGATCATGATAGGGCTCGCCCTCTTAGTTATAATCATGTTCCATCCCGAGGGGCTCATACCCGAGAAGCCGACTAAGGTGAGGGGGCTTAATTATAAGAGATTCATCGAGGAGTTGGAGAGGAGGGGGATAAAGGTTCCTAAGAGGAGTGAGAAGAAGAACCCCCTCCAACGATTATTCAGGAGAATGAGGGAGATCTCGGTGAGATAAAAAGGGAGGGGGTTGTTTTTAATCCATTATCGGGATGATCCACGTCAGCTTGCCCGTAGCGGAGTCGAAGGTGGCTGCGAGAACCCACTCTGGCTGCCCTGCGGCGTTGAGCTCTATGGTGTACAGCTCATAGTTCGACTCAGCTCTGTCTCCATATTCATTCAGCTTCGTCCATCCACACGCTCCAAAGTACTGCTCAGCCACTATCGGTATAGCCTCCTTAACAGCCGCCCCATCGTAGACGCCGGCCTCCAGTATGGCCTTGGCTAGCAGCCAGATGATGTCATACATGTGGGTGTTATAGGTGCTGGGTAGCCGCCCTCCCGATCTCTCAACGAACTTCTCCTCGAAGGCCTTATACCTGCTCGACTTGATGGTGCCCATTATCATACAGAGGAACCGGGTCTTATAGCACTCGGGGACCTCCTCGATGAGGGTTGTGGATCGCCCGTAACCATCTGAGCCGAACCAGAGCGCGTCGACGAGGGCTGGATACTCCTTACAGGCTGAGTAGAAGGCGGTGAACTCCCCGAAGGACCATGCCCCGATGCCCACCGTCTCCTTGCCGTATTTCTCGTTCAGCGAGACGATGATGTCGTTGAGGGTGGCTGCCTCAGCCGAGAACTCCGTCTTCTCGGTGTCGTATCGGATGTGGCCGTCGATCGATCCTCCGAGGGCCTCGAACGACTCCTTTATCGTCTCGTAGCATCCATCTCCCCACGCATCGGCCCTCTGAACCACCACCAGATGTCTAACCCCCGTCTCCCAGATGGCCTGGGCGAGGGCTTTGCTCTGAGTGGCGTCGGTGACCGGCAGCCTGAAGATGTAGTCGTCGGCGATGGCCAACACCGGTGAGGTGGAGCCATCGCTGAAGACGACGATGTGATGCTCATCCGCATAATCCTTGATGGCCTTACACTGAGAGCTCCAGTTGGGGCCTGCCACCACCTTAACGCCCCTGGCGACCATGCTCTGGAACTTCTCCAGCGCTATGGTCGCCTGACCCTCAGAACACTCCTCCACCAGGACGAACTCCACATCCAATCCAAGCGTCTTTACGTATTCATTCACCTCTTCGATGGCGATGTGGGCGGCCACCCCCGCCGTATCGATGTGCCCCGTTGCGGCGTAGAGCACACCTATGGGTATGGTTCCGCTGAGGGCGGGGACGGGCACCTCCTTCTCCACCACCTTGGGAACCTCAACCTCCACCGTCTTAGCGGGCATCAAGAAGTATCCAACCGGTACGCCTATCACTAGACCTACGATAAAAACGACAGCTACGAGAAGAGTGCCTCTCTCCATCTATATCACTCTATAATCGCTGTTCTTGTTTTATATATAAAAGTCTTAAGTTGAGAGTTAAAAAACGTATTTGGTGTCCGATAAGGCCCTCGGAGGGTGGCGGAATCATCGGCGACCTCACGCCTTCCGGAGGTGGGCCTACCCTCAGAGGCCGAGGAGAATCTGTAGGTTAAAAGGGGGGAGGCCTAGGGGTTATCCCCTCCGTCTATGACCTAGCTCTGGGAACTCTATCTCCTCGCCGACGGCGTAGAGGAAGAGGCGGGCGGTGGTCTCGCCTACATGCCTGAAGCGCTCCATGAGGCTGCGGACTACTGCGGCGTAGTTGTCGGACTTGTCTAGGCCGTCGAGCCATCTCTGGAAGCTCCCATACTCCTCCGCTATCCGCTTGAACTCCTGGGCGTTATGGATGGCAGCTTGGATCTTCCTCCGATTCCTGATGATCCCCTCGTCCTCCATCAGGCGCCTGACGTCCTCCTCGCCGTAGGAGGCGACGGCCTCCACGTCGAAGCCCTGGAAGGCCCTCCTGAAGTTGGGCCATCTCCTCGTGATGGTGCGCCAGCTCAGCCCCGCCTGAAAGATGCATCGAGTCAGGTTCTCGAGATACGCCGAATCCGTGGAGGGTCGTCTACCGCGATACATCCAGCTGGGTGGGGTCCACTCCTTACTCATCTCGATAGCTTCCTCATCTCGGTGGGGCCGGGAGGATTCGAACCTCCGACATTCGGGTTTCCGCTCCAAAACCTCCTCATCCCCCAGGAGGGGTCGGTAAACCCAAATCTGTTCTGGAGCCCGACGTCATACCTGGCTAGACCACGGCCCCACCATCTCTCACCCACTCCTTTTCACCTAATAAAGGTTGCCCGAGATACAACATCCTTATCCTCGAGGTCTCCACCCTCCTCTGAGTTGAGTCTCGCCTTCAAACGGCGCTACATATCCCTTATCAGGAGCGGCGTCAAAATCGAGACCCGGAGGCTTCGGAGGCCGAGGCTGAGGGTTGGAGGGATCTATCCCATAAGGGTCGGAGGCGAGCTGCTGCCGGATAGGGTTAGGGTGCTTAAGATATATCCTCAGCGGCTGGGGGAGATGACGGAGGAGGAGGCCAGAAGGGAGGGCTTCAAAACCCTAGAGGAGTTTAGGAGAGCCTGGGTCAACATCTACAACCACTGGGACGCGGACCTTCGGGTCTGGGTCATCGAGTTCCGGCATCTGGGCGAAAGGTTTAAAGAGTAGCCCCCCTCCACCCTTCCGGGGTTACCGGCCAGAGGGCGCGGGAACCACCCGAACCCATACCGAACTCGGAAGTTAAACCGCGCTCCGTCTGCGGTGGTAGTGTAGTCCTCGGCTACGCGAAGCCGCGGAAGCTGGTAACCCCTTCTAATGGACCACGCCTAGACGGTGTAGCTCCTCCTCCAACACCTCGATGGTCCTCTTCAGCCTCCCCCGCTTATCAGCGTATTCGTCGCCCGTGATCCGGCCCTCCCTGAAGTCGTCCTCCAGCCTCTTGAGCTGGGCCCTCATCTCCATGATCCTCCCCCTCAGCGTCTCGGCGTAGGAGGCTGGCCCCGCCACCTCCTCACCTATCGGCGGGGCCTCAGCCCTTATGACGCCGTCCTCGATGCGGAGGATGCGGTCGGCGACCCTCGCCACCGCCGGGTCGTGGGTGACCATGATGATGGTCTTACCCATCTCCTCGTTGACCCGACGCAGGTAGTCGACGACGATCTTGGCGTTCACCGTGTCCAGCTCCCCCGTCGGCTCATCGGCCAATATCAGCGGCGGGTCATTCGCCAGGGCCGCAGCCAGGGCGACCCGCTGTTGTTCACCGCCGCTCAGCTCCCCGGGCTTGTGGTTCATCCTATGCTTCAGGCCGACGACGTCGATGAGCTCCTCAACCCTCTTACGCCGCTCCTCCTTGGGGATGCCCAGCGCCATCATCGGGAGCTCGACATTCTCGGCGGCCGTCAGCGTCGGTATGAGATTCATGGTCTGGAAGACGTGGCCGACGGTCTTACGGCGATACTCCACGAGCTGGGGGGGCGTCAGCTCCGTCACCTCCACGTCGAAGACCTTGACGTAGCCCGCCGTAGCGGTGTCCAGGCCACCGATGATGTTGAGGAGCGTCGTCTTCCCCGACCCCGAGGGGCCTATGAGGGAGACCATCTCCCCCCGCTCAACCGTCATGCTCAACCCCCTAAGGGCCTGAACCTCCACCGAGCCCAGTCGATAAATCTTGATCAGGTCCTTAACTACCACAGCTGGAGACATCTCGATCACTCCTCTATCATCAATACGGGCCTCCTGGAGACGATCCTCGAGGCTAGGAGAATCGGCAGTATGGATGCGAGGGAGACGGTGAGGGCGATGGAGAGGAGGGACATCTTCGCCGCCTGGGAGAATACGATGCGGCGCTCTATATAGGTGGCGACGGCCGCGTTGAAGAGGGCCGTCTCGCCGCGGAGGCTGATGAAGCCCACCGCCGACCCTATGGCGACGGAGAAGAGGATGACTCCCAGCATCTCCAGGATGAGGCTGGAGGCGATCTGCCTCCAGGAGAAGCCCCTGGTCGCCAGGATGGTCAGCTCCCTCCACCGGCTTCTGATCATCGTCAGGGTTATCAGGGCGACGCCGACGGAGGAGACGACGGCTGAGAAGTAGACGCCCAGCTCCTCCACATGCTTTGGCCCCATGAGGAAGATGTTCTCCCTCGCCTCCCTAAGCCTCAGCTCGACTATATCCACCTCATCCACGTTGGGGTCCAGGGCCTCCACGGCCTCCTGGAAGGCCTCCAGGTCGGCGTCCTCCTCCAGCCTCACGAGGACCCTCACCTGCCGGATGTACTTCTCCTTCACGTGCTTCAGGAAATCCCTGTGGACGTAGAGCGTGGGATTCTGCATCCTCCAGGCTCCCCTGGGCTTGCGGCCGAAGAAGCCCACCACCTCGAAGGGGTAGACCCTGTACTTCAGCTTGATGAGGAAGGTCTCGTTGAGGTCGACGCCCAATCTCTCGGCCGCCCCCCGCTCCAGCATGGCCGAGGTGGCGGACCTATTCATCCTCTCGAAGATATCCTCCCCCTCCGGCCATCCAGGCTCCATGTAGGCGACCTGGCTCCACTCCAGGGGGTCTATGGCCCTGATGGGGATGGTCCCCAGGGAGCTCTCAGCCTCGAACCAGACCTCGACGGTGGCGTCCCTGACGCCTGGGAGCTC
>LUCA01000048.1 GCA_001593875.1 Candidatus Bathyarchaeota archaeon B23 | reverse complement strand
GGTTCATCAGCTCGAAGGAGATGGGTTCACCCGTCAACACCTCAGCCACCTCCTTGAAGGCCACTAGGAGCGATATGACCGTCAGCCCCGCCGCCCCTATGGCGAAGCCCTTGGTGATGGCCTTCGACGTGTTGCCGGCGGCGTCGAGGCGGTCCAGTATCTCGATGGTCTCCTCCCCCAGGTCCGCCTGCTCGGCAATGCCCTTGGCGTTGTCCCCTATGGGGCCGAAGGAGTCGCTGGCGACAACCATCCCGACGACGGAGAGCATCCCGAAGGCGGCGGCCGACACCCCGTAGACGCCGTAGCCGGGGCCTAGGGAGACGCAGAGGCTGTAGGCGATGAGCGAAGCCAAGGCGATGCCGATGAGGGGCGGGAAGACGCTCAGCAGCCCGTAGGAGAAGCCGGTGATGATGTTTATGGCGGCCCCCGTCACCGAGGCCTCAGCCGTCTTCCTCGCCGGCGCCCTGTTTATGGAGGTGAAGTAGTCGGAGGTGATGCCGATGACGACGCCGGCGACGAGGCCGACCACCGAGGAGAACCAGATGCGGTAGTCGTAGCCCAGCAGCCATGAGGCGCAGAGGGTGAGGAGGGCGTAGAAGATGCAGGTGAAGTAGGTCCCCCTATTCAGCGCCCTACCGGGGTCACCGCCCTCATCGACCCTGACGACGGCGACGCCCAGGAGGGAGGCGACGACGCCGACGCCGGCGTAGACGAGGGGGAGCTCCATGAGGACTCCTCCCAGGACGCTGCCCAGTAGCATCACGGCCAAGAGGCTCGCCACGTAGGAGTCGAAGAGGTCCGAGCCCATGCCGGCGACATCTCCGACGTTGTCTCCGACGTTGTCGGCGACGACAGCCGGATTCCTCGGGTCGTCCTCCGGCAGCCCCATCTCCACCTTGCCGACGAGGTCAGCCCCTATGTCAGCCGTCTTGGTGTAGATGCCTCCCCCGGCCTTGGCGAAGAGGGCCATGGCGCTGGCGCCGAAGCTGAAGCCGGTGACGACGTTGGAGTCTCCGGTGAGGAGGTAGACGACGCTGACGCCTAGGAGGGCGAGGCCGATGACGCTGAGCCCCATGACGGCTCCGCCCCTGAAGGCGATGTTGAAGGCGTCGGTGATCCCCCTGCGGGCGGCGTTGGCCGACCTGACGTTGGCGTCCGTCGCCACATCCATGCCGAGGTAGCCGGCGAAGGCCGAGCAGGCTGAGCCGAAGAGGTAGGCCGCAGCCATGACGACGTTCTTCAGAGGCCTATCCGTCGCCCAGATGGGGTGGGGGAGGAAGAGGAGGAGGACGACGGCCATGACGGCGACGAAGAGACCTAAGGCCCTGAACATCCGGTTTAGGAAGGCCCTAGACCCCTCCTTGATGGCCTCGGAGACGAACCTCATCCGCTCCGTGCCCGGGTCGTGGCGGTTGACGTAGCCGCGGAGGTATCCCCCGACTAGGATGGAGACTAGGGCTGATAAGGGGGCGAGCCACCAGGGATGGAAGGGGAACATGATCTATCCCTCCAACACCGAATAAACGCCCTCCCTGGGAGTAATATATAAAGTTTAGCTGTCGGAACTAGGTCTGGCGAAGACTCTAGCCTTTATGAGCTTGTTGGGGAGTATGAGGAAGGCCGTGAAGGCGCCGAGGACGCAGAGGGCGAACTGGAGGGGCGTCAGGGGCTTGACGTGGAAGACGGTTTGGAGGGGAGGCCAGTAGATGATGGCGATCTGGATGGCGATGGAGACCACAACCGAGAGGAAAAGCATCCTATTCTCCGTCCAGCCACGGCGATCCATGGCGAAGAGGTGATGCGTCTCGGAGCGGCACTGATAGGCGAGGAAGAACTCGAAGAAGACGATGCTGGTGAAGGCCACCGTCCTAGCCAACACCGGGTCGCCGGTGGTGGTGTAGACGTAGAGGAAGGGGGCGAAGTCCGAGAGGAAGTCCAACACGGCGGCGAAGAGGATGAACCTCCAGAAGCGGGTCAGCAGCCCCTCCTCCGGGTTCCTCGGCGGATACTTCATGATATCTGGGTCTTTGGGATCGACGCTGAGGGCGACGGCCGGCAATCCATCGGTGACGAGATTGACCCAGAGGACATGGATCGGCAGGAAGGGGAGCGGCAGCCCCAGGAGGGTGCAGACAGTGATCTCTATGAACTCGTCGAAGTTGGCCGTCAGCATCAATCGGATATACTTGGTGATGTTGTCGTAGATGTGGCGGCCGCTCTCCACAGCCTTGACGATGGTGGCGAAGTTGTCATCCTCCAGGATCATGTCGGCCGCCTCCTTCGTGACGTCGGTTCCCTTGATGCCCATGGCGACGCCGATGTTGGCGGCCTTTAGCGCAGGCGCATCGTTGACGCCGTCGCCCGTCATCGCCACGATGTGGCCTTTACGCCTCAGGGATTGGGCGATCCTCACCTTATGCTCCGGTGAGACCCTGGCGAAGACGCTGACGGTCTCGATGATCTCGTCCAGCTCCTCGTCGCTCATCCCATCCAGCTCAACGCCAGTGAGAACCGCCTCCTCCCCCCCGCTCAGCATCCCGATCTGCTTGGCTATGGCGACGGCCGTCAGCCTGTGGTCTCCCGTCACCATTATAGGTCTTACGCCCGCCATCCTACACAGCTTGATGGCCTCCGGAACCTCGTCTCTAGGCGGATCAATCATGCCTTGGAGGCCGACGAAGGTTAGGTCTCGCTCCACCTCCTCGGCCTCGAAGCTCTCCATCTCGGCTGGGAGCTCCTTATAGGCCATCGCCAGAACCCTCAGGGCCTCAGAGGCCATCTCCCTCGTCGTCGAGAGTATCCACTCCCGATCTCTATCGGTGATCCTCCTCCTTGACCCCCTCTCCAATATGTGGGTGCACCTCTCCAAGATGACCTCCGGCGCCCCCTTCACATAGGCGACCCTCGATCCCTCCGGGGTTTGATGGATGGTGGTCATCCTCTTCCTCATGGAGTCGAAGGGGACTTCGCCGATCCTGGGGTAGCACCTCTCCAGCTCCTCCTTCCAGAGACCCGCCTTCGCCGCCGCCACCACCAGGGCTCCCTCCGTCGGGTCTCCAAAGATGCTCCAGCCCCCCTCCCCCTCCCTCAGATGGGCGTCGCTGCAGAGGACTCCGATCCTCAACAGGAGCTCCAGGTCTCCATCCTTCAGCGGGTCTATTGGGTCTTCCTCCTCCAGGAACTCCCCCTCAGGGATGTAGCCCGCCCCCGTCACCTCTATGATCCTCCCCGGCAGGGCGATGCGCCTCACCGTCATCTCGTTCTTCGTCAGCGTCCCAGTCTTGTCGGAGCAGATGACGGTGGTGCTCCCAAGGGTCTCGACGGAGGCGAGGCGTCTGACGATGGCCTTCTCCCTCGCCATCCTGGAGACACCCAAGGCAAGGGTGATGGTGAGGACTGCCGGCAGCCCCTCCGGGATGGCTGAGACGGCGAGGCTGACGGAGGTCATGAAGAGGGTCTCGAAGTCAAGCCAGTGGATGAAGAGGCCGATGAGGAAGACCCAGATGCAGAGAACTACGGAGATGATGGCGAGCTGTCGACCCATCTTCTCCATCTTCTTCTTCAGCGGCGGCTCCCCCACCTCGATGGTCTGCACCATCTCCGCGATCCTGCCGAACTCGGTTCTCATGCCCGTCGAGGTGACGACGGCTACGCCTCTCCCGCCGGTGATGAGGGTCCCCATGTAGACCATGTTGCTCCTATCCGGAACTGGAACCTCCTCCTCCAGGGTGCAGACCCTCTTCTGTACGGGGGTTGACTCACCGGTCAGCGGGGCCTCATCCACCTGAAGGCTGTAGGCCTCCAGGAGCCTCCCATCCGCCGGCACCCTGTTTCCGGCCTCCAGGAGTATGATGTCGCCTGGGACGATCTCCCTGGAGTCTATCAGCCTCTCCTGGTCCTCCCTCACGACGGCGGCCTTCGGGGCGATCATCCTCTTCAGGGCCTCGACGGCCTTCTCGGCCCTGTACTCCTGGTAGAACCCCAGTAGGGCGTTGAGGATGACGATGGCCATGATGACGTAGGTGTCGGTGTAGGGCTCCCCCTTCCTCATCGATATGTAGGCCGAGACGAGGGCTGAGATGACGAGGATGACGACGAGGATGCTCTTGAACTGTCCGAGGAAGAGTTGGAGCGGCGTCACCCTCCGCTCCTCCCTCAGCTCGTTGAGGCCGTACTCCTCCAGCCTCCTCCGGGCCTCCTCCTCGCTTAGCCCCTCCCTCCTCGTCTCTAGCGCAGCTAGTATCTCCTCGACGTCGACGGAGTGCCAGGGGAGCTCCCTCATTCTCCTCGGCCTCAGAGAAGAGGTGGATGAGGCTTTAAAGTTTTACCTAGACAGCCTCCAGTCCGGTTTTCCACCCTCCAGCTCCAGATGGGACCTCTGCCTCAGGTAGATGACCGGTATCCCCTCCCTCCTCAGCCTCCTCCGGAGCTCCCCGTCGTTGGTGGCGACGGGGCATCTCATATCCTTAGCGAGTCTCAGTAGGAGGCTGTCCACCCCCTCCCCCTCCCGCAGCTCGGCCTCCAACAGCTCGCATCTATCGGCTAATCTCAGGGCCAGGTCGATCTTCCTCGCCTCCGAGGGGGCGGCCCCCTCCCTCAACCTCTTAAGCTCCTCCAAAACTGGGGTCGGCAGTAGGCATCGGGGGAGGCCCAACAGCCTCTCCAGCTCTGCGAAGATGTCGACGCCCTCCTCCGGGGGTATCAGGAGGAAGTTGGAGTCCAGGAGGATGGGTATACCCCTGGGCCTCATCACCTTAGAAGCCCCACGCCTATGAGGCGCCATCTACCGCTGATGTTCCGACTTATGGCGATCCGGTCCCCCTCCTCGCCGCAGACGGGGATGGTGAGCCTCGCCTCCATATGATCTCTGGAGGCACGGGTCACCAGGCCCATGGTCTTCGCCGTCCCTATGTTGAAGAGGAGCCTCTCCCCCCTCCTTATCTGCTCGACTCGCTGCATATCCTTGCTGCCGACGACGGTCTTGAAGAGGTTGATGTCGAGGCTCATCTCCTCCAGCACCGGCGGCAGCGTGTCGGGCCTGCCGACGAGGCTGCCGACGAGGCCGTCGGACTTCGTCAGCGAGGGGTCCAGCGTCGTCCCCAAGCCCACCAGGCCTCCGGGCTTCGCCTCCTCCACCGGGCCTCCGCCGGCGTGGAGGCTGGTGATCTCCGTGTAGAGCTCCTGCGTCCTCAGCCTCCCCTTCTCCCTGATGGTGAGGCCGGGCCTGATCTCGACCTCGTCGCCCACCTTGAAGCTCCCCTGGAGTATGGATCCCCCGATCACCCCTCCCATCAGCCTCCCGATGGGCGTTCCAGGCTTGTTGACGTCGAAGCTCCTGACGATATACATCCTCGGCGGCTTGGTGGGATCCCTCTCAGGCGTGGGGAGGTGCTCCTCGATGGCCTGGATGAGGAGGTCGATGTTGACGCTGTGCTGGGCCGAGACGGGGATTATCGGCGCCCCCTCGGCGGAGGTCCCCTCCACGAAGCGGAGGATCTCCCCATAGTTCCTCTCCGCCTCCTCCCTGGTGACGATGTCGACCTTGTTCTGGACGACGACGATGTCCCTCACCCCTATGATGTCGATGGCCGCCAGATGCTCCCTCGTCTGAGGCTGTGGGCAAGGCTCATCGGCCGCTATGACTAAGATGGCCCCATCCATCACGGCCGCCCCGCTGAGCATCGTCGCCATGAGGATCTCATGGCCGGGGGCGTCGACGAAGCTGACGGCCCTCCTAAAGTCGCAGTGGGAGCCGCAGAGGGGGCATTTGGGGGAGGTGGAGTAGCACTCGGGCTCTTCGCAGTTGGGGCACCGGTAGATGGCGCCGTCGGCGTACCCCAGCTTTATGGTGATGCCCCTCTTCAACTCCTCGCTGTGCCTCGCAGCCCAGACGCCCGTCAAGGCCTGAACCAGGGTGGTCTTGCCGTGGTCCACGTGGCCTATGGTCCCGATGTTCATCTCCGGCTGTCTAGGAAGCCTCGTGATCTCCCTCACCCTCCAGCTTATCCTCTCTTCTCCCCTCAGGGCTTATATAGATTTCATTTCCCCGAGGAGGG
>LUCA01000047.1 GCA_001593875.1 Candidatus Bathyarchaeota archaeon B23 | reverse complement strand
AGCAACTATCTATTATAGTTTTGGGAGTTGGAAACGACATCTGAAAACCTTAAAAATTTTTGATGTCGTTTTGGCGTGAGGGTCCTCTCAAAACCCTCGACGCCCCGACCTGGAGCGATGGAAGGGATTGAGGTTAGCCTACGGGAGGAGGCGTCTCTGGAGGCATCTTTAAAAATCTCTGGTTTCTCTCCGCCTTTCAATCCTCCATTATTTATACGATCATGTAATCAGGTCCACGGCTTCCCCCTCCCCTTCACGCCGCCATGATCCTAGATACGCTCCTTAGAGGTCGGGTTTCCCAGGGGGGCCGCTGTAGTCCACCTAGATGTCCAAGATAATTGGATATTGATGCTCCTCTCCATCTTTTTTCTCATGTTTTTCTCCGACTTTTGTAGATGGGTTTTTCTTGTCGAGTTTTTCGCCTTAGGTGAGCTTTATAGGTGTCGATTCCCACCTTCTCCCTGTATGCTCTACTCCGAGTTGGCTGAGACCTATGAGAGGTTGGAGGCTACGACGAAGAGGTTGGAGATGATCTCCATCCTCGCCGAGTTGTTCAAGGACGCCAAGCCCGAGGAGTTGGAGAGGGTCATCTACCTGACGCAGGGCAAGATCCACCCCGACTGGATGGGGGAGCCGGAGATAGGGATAGCGGAGAAGATGGCCCTAGAGGCCATCGCCAGGGCGACGGGGCTGGAGCGCGGCGAGGTGGATGCGATGATGGCTGAGGAGGGGGATATAGGCAGAGTGGCTGAGAGGGCGCTGACGGAGAAGAAGATCAGGAGTCTCCTCGCCAAATCCCTAACGGTGGAGGAGGTCTACCAGACCCTCGACGAGATCGCCAAGGAGTCGGGTAAGGGGAGTGCGGGGAGGAAGATCGATCGCCTCGTCGGCCTCCTCGCCAACGCCACGCCGAGGGAGGCGAGATACCTGGCGAGAACCGTCGTCGGCACCCTCAGGCTCGGCGTCGGGGACATGACCATCCTCGACGCCCTAGCCCTCGCCTACACGGGTTCTACGAAGAACAGGCCGACGCTGGAGAGAGCCTACAACCTCACCAGCGACCTGGGATACATCGCCCGAGTCCTCGCCGAGAGCGGCCTCGAGGCCGTCGCCGAGGTGAAGGTGGTCGTCGGCAAACCCATAAGGATGATGCTGGCTCAGAGGCTCTCGACGCCGGAGGAGATCGTAGAAAAGCTGGGGGGGATGTGCTCGGCTGAGTATAAGCTCGACGGGGAGCGCTTCCAGATACACAAGCGTGGGGAGTGGATTCAGATCTTCTCCAGGCGCCTTGAGAACATCACCCACATGTATCCCGATGCGGTGGAGATGACCCTGAGGCAGGTGAGGGCCGAGGAGGCCATCATCGAGGGGGAGGCCGTAGCCATAGACCCGGAGACGGGGGAGCTCCAACCCTTCCAGGTGTTGATGCATCGAAGACGTAAATACGGCATCGAGGAGATGATGGAGAAGTATCCCATCGCCGTCTACCTCTTCGACTGCCTCTACGTCGACGGAGAGGACCTCACCCTGAAGCCCTACCTGGAGCGGCGTCGACGCCTAGAGGGGATCGTCGAGGAGACCGATCGCTTCAAGCTGGTTAGAAGCCTCAGGGTCTCCGACCCCGGGGAGATGGAGCGCTTCTTCGAGGAGGCCATCGCCGATGGATGTGAGGGCCTCGTCGTCAAGTCGACGGGCGACGAATCCCTCTACCGGGCTGGGGCGAGGTCCTGGCTCTGGGTG
Source organism: Candidatus Bathyarchaeota archaeon B23 (assembly GCA_001593875.1). Classification (GTDB taxonomy): domain Archaea; phylum Thermoproteota; class Bathyarchaeia; order TCS64; family B23; genus B23. The sequence continues at coordinate 4,330 of LUCA01000047.1, read as the reverse complement.
AAGTTGAAGAGGAGTTATCAGAGCAAGATGGTGGAGCCCGTGGACCTCGTCATCGTCGGCGCCTTCCATGGTAGAGGGAAGAGGGCCGGCACCTATGGAGCTCTCCTGGCGGCGGCCTACGACCATGAGGCCGATGTGTTCAGGACCGTCTGTAAAGTCGGATCGGGCTTCACCGATCAGGACCTGGCCCGGCTGCCGGAGATGTTGAGGGAGCATCGGATCGAGCACAGGCATTCGAGGGTGGACGCCCTCCTGGAGGCCGATGTCTGGTTTGAGCCGGCGCTGGTCATCGAGGTCATCGGCGATGAGATAACGCTGAGCCCGACGCACACCTGCGCCTTCAACGTCGTCAGGGAGGGGGCCGGCCTGGCCATCAGGTTCCCCAGGTTCACGGGGAGGTGGAGGACCGACAAGGGGCCTGAGGATGCGACGAGGGTGGAGGAGATAGTAGATATGTATCGGGCCCAGCTGAAGGCGATAACCAAATAGGGGGATGGAGGAGAGTTATGGGGTGTGACCCAGATGGGCGAGACGGTCTCCATAGGGGAGTTTAGACGTCTAGATATAAGGGTGGGAACCGTCGTCGAGGTGGGGCGGATACCGGGATCCAAGAGCCTCTACAGGATGCGCGTCGACCTCGGGGGCGAGGTGCGGCAGATCGTCGCCGGTCTGGTGGGCTACTACACCGAGGAGGAGTTGATGGGGAAGCGCATAGTGGTCATCAGAAACCTGAAGCCGGCGAAGATCTTCGGCGTCCTCTCCAACGGGATGCTGTTGGCGGCGGAGCACGGCGAGGAGCTGGCCCTCCTCACCGTCGATAGGGATATACCCAACGGAGCGAGGGTGACATAACCCCTTTTATAAGCCTCCACCCCTCCCCTTTTGATGCTCATGGCCTCGAGGGTGCTCGTCATCGTGGCCACCGGGGATAGGGAGAAGGCCCTAGCGGGGCTGATGTACGCCAAGAACGCCTCGAAGTATGGCTGGGTGGAGGATGTGAAGCTCATCCTCTTCGGCCCCTCGGAGAGGCTCGCAGCCGAGGATGAGGAGGTCGGCGGGAGGGTGAGGGAGCTGTCTCACCTCCATCCCTATGCCTGTAAGGCCGTCTCAGATAGATATGAGACCTCAGAGAGGCTGAGGGAGCTCGGCGTCGAGGTGGAATACGTGGGCTCCATCGTCTCCCGCTTCATAAAGGAGGGCTACACCCCCCTGGTCTGGTAGGCTCCGAGGGCTGCCTCTCCGCTTATAAGCGGAGCCTCCCCACTCTATTTGATATGATGGAGGAGCTTGAATCCCTCTCAAGGCTGATTGGGAGAACGCCCCTGCTGAGGCTGAGGCGTCTTCCTCCGAGGGGCAGGGAGGTCCACCTGAAGTTGGAGTACACAAACCCCGGCGGCAGCCACAAGGATCGGATAGCCTACTACATCATCCGGGATGCCGTTGAGCGGGGGCTGGTGGGGGAGGGAGGCTACGTCGTCGAGTCCAGCAGCGGAAACACGGCGACGGCCGTCGCCTGGATCTCCTCGAGGCTCGGTCTGAGGCCTCTGCTGATCCTGGAGCCCAAGGTCTCGGAGGCGAGGGAGACGGCCCTGAGGCTGCTGGGCGCCGAGACGATGAGGGTTGAGAGGGAGGAGGAGCAGTTTCAGAGGGCTCAGGAGCTGGCGGAGGAGCTGGGAGGCGTCTTCCTCAACCAGTTCGAGAATGAGGCCAACGTCAGGGCCCACTATGAGACGACGGGACCAGAGGTGTTGGAGCAGATGGAGGGCGACCTGGACGCCTTCGTCATGGGCATAGGGACGGGGGGCACCATAGTAGGCGTAGGGAGGCGGCTGAAGGAGGAGCTGGGCCAGGTGAGGGTCGTCGGCGTCGTCCCGAGGGGATCAGCCCTCCTCCACGGGGAGCCGAGGCATGAGGACAGCATCGGGGGTCTATCGAAGGCCCTGAGGCCTGAGCTATACCATAGGAATAGGGAATACGTCGACGAGGTCGTTGAGGTTTCACAGGCCACGGCCATAGAGGCCGTCAGGAGGCTGGCGGCCCTGGAGGGCCTACTGGTCGGCCCCTCGACGGGGGCAGCCGTCCATACAGCCCTCAAGGTGGCGGAGGAGCTTGGGGAGGGGAGTCGAGTCGTCACCATAGCCGCCGACAGCCTCTTCCGCTACCCGGAGCTCCTCACAATATAGCGATAAAGGGCTGTTCGATGATCAACTACCCTCTGGAGCTGGCGAGGGGCGGGTTTAACCGCCCGAGGCGAGTATCGAGTAGGTATCCCCATCCCCCGGGGCGTTGACGAAGCCGTCTCCGTTGGTGTCGGTCCATTGGACTATGATCCATCGATAGGGGTAGTCCTCCAGGTTGGGGTAGACGACCCTATCGAAGTATTTGCCGGCGGCGTAGGTTCCCCTCCACCCGATGCCGTAGGCGATGAAGATGGGCCGCCCCTCGTCGTCGAAGAAGACCTCCATGAGGAAGAGGTCTAGGGTGTCTGTGGTTCCGATGGCCGTCTCGGTGATGGCCGTCCCGTCAGCCCTATACCACTGAGCCCAAGGCTCACCCGCCCTTCGGGCGCCGGGGACGTTACAGTAGACCACCGGGGCCATCTTACTCAACTCATAGTAGTAGACGGGGACGCTGACGGCCGGACCACCAAGGCAGACGGCGGCCTCCGAGCCCATGGGGTTGCCCGTGGTCTGGTTTACGAAGGCTGGATCCGTATCCAGCCCCTCCGTCGCGTTCTCCAGCTTCGTCGAGATGAAGGCCGACGCCAGCCAGTCGCTGACCGACGCCCCACTCCGGTCTAGGGGCTTGTCAGGGCTGTCGGAGGGGTAGACCATCCGCACCCTGTTGGAGGAGAAGAGGGTGAAGTTGGAGAGGAGGAGGCGTTCTCGGACCTGGAAGGTGGTGTAGGCGGTGACGCCGCCGCCGTCGACGGCCGTCAGGTTGTAGACGCCTGGGGCGACGGCCGGAGCCGTGGCCGTGGCGACGAAGGAGCCGAGGTGGTCCGTCGATGCGGTGGGGAGGAATACGCCGTCCATCTCCAGGGTGACGTTGACGTAGGGTGAGAAGCCGTATCCATAGATGGTGATATCGATCCCCTCCGACGCCAAGGGGGGTGAGACCCCGATCCATGGCTCCACGGTGAACTCCGCCCAAGCCGCCTCATCGGTGGCCGTATCCACGATGACGAGCTGATGGGTTCCGTTGACGGCCTCTGGGACGGTGAACCAGACCTCGAAGGCGCCCTCCGCCGTGGCCTCCGTCGTGTTCAGCAGCCCCCTCTCGCCGTCCCAGGGCTGAACGCCGTCCCAGTGTAGCTCTATCTCAGCCCCGGCTGTGACGCCTGAACCCGTGACGATGACCCTCTCCCCATAACCTCCTCCAGCGGGGTTCACGCCCTCTATATAGGCCATCGGATGCGGCGTCCTCAACACCCATTGGAGCATGTCGTCCAGGGCCAGTCTCCCGTCGTAGAGGGCTATATTCTCCGCATCGGGGTTACCAGAGTAGTGATCACGCATTAGGCCGGAGTAGTAATCCAGTATCAACGTGGTTGTGACCACCCTCCCCTCTCCATATTCACCTGCAACCCAGGTCGTGATGATGTCCCCCGTTGGGTCCTCGTCTCCCGCTATGGAGAGGAAGATCCCATGTTCAGTTGCCATCTCCTCCCTCTCCCAGAGGAGGAAGTGGCCGTTGTAGAGGTAGGTGGGGGTGTGGGTGAGGTCTCCGGTGTAGTATTCCAGGCATATCGGCCATGTGATCGCCGGATGGCCCTCGGCGTAGAGGTTGATCTCGCTCCCATCGTGTTCCGAGACGTTAAGGTAGTATGAGAGCTGGGAGGGCAGCCAGGAGTAGTTGTATTCCGCCAGGAGGATTAGGCCTCCTCCCCCCTCGATGTACCCTAAGAGGCTCTCGGAGTTATCGATGAAGGCCTCTCTGATTATGCCGGCCTCCTCGGGGTAGCTTGCGGAGGTGGCGGCGAAGGAGGAGACGAATACCACATCATAGAGGGAGAGGTTGGAGAAGAGCTCCTCTACATTCGACTCGTTGAACTCGTCGTAGGGGTAGTTTAGATAGTTGAGGTCGTCGACGCATCTCTCCCTGTAGGGGGAGATGGTCACCAGGGCGATGCCCCCCCTCTCCACGGCTCCACGCCCCCCGATCATGAGCGTCGGATCGGTGAAGGGGCAGCTATACTCGGCGATGGTCTTCCAATCTAGGTAATATCCATCATAGTTCGTGTAGATCGAGTGGCTCTCCAGGTACTCCGTCACCGCCTGGGCCCAGACGGCTCCGGAGATGTGGCCTCCGTCGAAGAGGGCCTTGTTGA
>LUCA01000046.1 GCA_001593875.1 Candidatus Bathyarchaeota archaeon B23 | reverse complement strand
GGATGACTACCTCTTCAGGGACATCGTCTACTGGAGGGAGTTCCAACGGGAGCATGACGCCTTCGTCGACGCCCTGAGGGGGGAGGGGGTGGAGGTTCTTCTGTTGGGCGACCTGCTGGATGAGGGGGATAGACGCATAGCCGAGAGGCTGCCCGACCTCGTCTACGCCAGGGATATCTGCAGCGTCACCAAGCTGGGGGCCATCAGGATGAGGATGCGGCATCAGGCCCGATACTCCGAGCCGCTGCTGGCCGAGAGGGCGATGAGGCGGCTGGGCATACCCATAGCCCTCAGGGTTGAGGGGCCAGCCCTCCTGGAGGGGGGAGACCTGGTCTACCTCGACCCCGAGACCCTCCTCATCGGCTTCGGCCCCAGATCCAACGAGGGGGGCGTCGAGGCCGTCAGAGGGCTGATGTTGGGCAGAGCCGTAAAGGAGTTGGTGGCGATCCCGCTGCCCAACTTCCGAGTCCACCTGGATGGGGCGTTGATGATCCTGGCCCCAGACCTCGCCGTCCTCCACAAGCCCTCCCTCGACCTCTATCCCGCCTACGTCTACGGGGAGGGGGAGGAGCTAAGCCTCGTCTTCGTGGAGGACTACCTGAGGGAGAGGGGCTTCGACCTCATCTACGTCGACGACTGGGAGGTCCGCAACTTCGGCCCCAACATCGTGGGCCTGGGCGACGGGAAGTACATCACCTACGAGTGGAATGAGAGGGTTAGGGAGCTGCTGGAGGAGAGGGGCTTCGATGTCATCGGCATACCTGGATGCCAGCTCAGCCTCGGAGGGGGCGGACCCCACTGCATGACCTGCCCCATCCTGAGGGACGGGTGACGATGTTCTAAACATAACAATCTTTATCTCCCTTTGCACCAGATAGATCATCAGCATGCCTAGGAGAGTCGTCATTCTAGGGGCGGCCGGCAGGGACTTCCACTACTTCAGGGACAACCCAGACTACGAGGTGGTGGCCTTCACCGCCGCCCAGCTCCCCAACATCGCCGGCCGAACCTATCCACCGGAGCTGGCGGGAGAGCGATACCCCGACGGCATACCGATACTCCCCGAGGAGGAGCTGCCGAGGCTGATGGAGGAGAAAACCATAGAGCTGGCGGTCCTCTCCTACAGCGACCTCCTCTACGAGGAGGTGATGCAGGAGGCCTCAAGGGTTCTGGCGGCCGGAGTCGACTTCATGCTCCTAGGGCCCAAGTCTACGATGCTGGAGTCCAGGCTCCCCGTCATCTCCGTCTGCGCCGTCAGAACGGGGGCGGGGAAGAGCACCGTCACCAGGAGGGTGCTTCGCATACTGAGGTCTAAGGGCTTAAAGCCCGTCGCCATCAGACATCCCATGCCCTACGGCGACCTGGCTAAGCAGGCGGTTCAGAGGTTCGGAAGCCTCGAGGACCTGGAGCGCTATGAGTGCACCATCGAGGAGCGGGAGGAGTATGAGCCCCTCATCAGGCTGGAGGTCCCCCTCTACGCCGGCGTCGACTACGAGCGCATCCTCAGGGGGGCTGAGACGGAGGGCGACATCATCGTCTGGGACGGCGGAAACAACGACCTCCCCTTCTACAAGCCAGACCTCCACATCGTCGTAGCGGACCCCCTCAGGCCTGGACATGAGTTGAGATCCTACCCCGGGACGGTGAATGCTATGATGGCCGACGTCTTCATCGTCAACAAGGTGAACGTCGCCGAGAGGGAGGCCGTGGAGACGGTGAAGAGGAACCTGAGGAGGCTGAATCCAAAGGCGCCCCTCATCGAGGCGGAGTCGGTCGTCTCCGTCGATAAGCCGGAGCTCGTGGAGGGTAGAAGAGTGCTCGTCGTCGAGGATGGGCCGACGGTCACCCACGGCGGATTGGGTTACGCCGCCGGCTACGTCGCCGCTAGGGAGTATGGGGCGGCCGAGATCGTCGACCCCAGACCCTACGCCGTCGGCACCTTGAGGGAGGTCTACAAGGCCTATGGACAGCTGAGGGAGGTCCTACCCTCCATGGGCTATGGGCGGGAGCAGATGAGGGAGTTGGAGGAGTCGATAAACGCCGTCGAGTGCGACACCATCGTCCTCGGAACCCCCAGCCACCTGGAGAGATTCCTGAGGTTGAATAAGCCAGTGGTCCACGTCACCTTCGAGCTGCGGGAGCTGATCAAACCCGACCTCGAGGACATCCTAGCCAACTTTCTAAAAGGAGCCTGAGAACCCCTTTTCTTCACAGCCTCAACCCGTTGGGCATGAGGACGCCGTCGATGTAGACGCCGCCTCGGCCGTTTAAGGCTATGCGACCCTCGGCGATCATCTGCAGCGTCAGCGGATAGATGACCCAGTCACCCCGCTCCTTCAGCCGATTCTGATTCTCCCTAGCCACCCTCTCCAGCAGAGCCCTATCTCGCCTCAGGTCTTCGAGGGCGACGCCCTCTGGAAGGATGACGGGGACGGGCTTGGATCTCATCAATATCTCCCCATAATCCACCTTCTCCCTCACGACATGAGTCGTCGAGTAGAGGCATCGCTCCCCAGCCAGGATCGCATCCCTGACGGCGTGGAGGCCGACGTATTTCCTTCGGCCTCCCTCCGTCACCGAGAGGTCGGCGGGGTGGACGTTCACGATTCTGCCACGATACCGATCCAGGAGGGGCTTGGTGATGATGCTCATGTAGCCGGCGAGGGCGATGACGTCGACGCCGTGAGGCTCGATGCATCGCATCACCCTCTCATCGTAGAGGGGTCTCAGCGACAGATCCCTCTTGGTCCTGTGTCCACGGCTTCTGTAGAAGTCTAGGATGTCTATGCACTCATAGGGGATGCCGTACTCCTCGGCGATGTCCAGCGCCCTACAGCGCTTCTCGCCGCTCCCGTCAACTCTGTCATCCCTCACGTCGGTGAAGATGAGGGCCACCTCGTAGTGGGCGTCCTCCCCCCGGGAGCGCTCGATGATCTTCCTGGTGTTCGTCCCCGAGCCCGACATGAAGCAGGCAACCCTCATGCGGCGTCCTACACCTGGGTCGAAGATGGGTTCAACATCCACTTTCACCCATCCCCCATCATAGATGGACTCCACATCCCTTTTAAAGGAGGGGGAGGGAAGCCCATCGAGTTGAGGAGGGAGACCCTAGGAATCCTAGTCGTCTGCAAGCGATGTAGGCATCTCGTCCCCAAGACCCAACTCTGCATCTACTGTGGAGCTCCCCTCCTCTATAGGGGATCCAAGAGGAGCTGAGCTTATATCGTCGAGCCCCCCTCTATATCTGGGAGCCTTGAGGGTATACATCTCCGTCGATATGGAGGGTATAAGCGGCATCGTCGACTGGTCTCAGGTCGACTTCAGGAAGAGGCCTCAAGAGTATGAAGCCTGCAGGAGGATGATGGTCGGAGATCTAAACGCAGCGATAGAGGGCGCCTTAGAGGCGGGGGCTGAGGAGGTGGTGGTGGCCGACTCCCATGGCAGGATGAGCAACCTCCCGCCGGAGGAGGTACACGAGGCCGCGGTGCTCATCAGGGGGTCTCCGAGGCCCTGGCTGATGATGGAGGGCGTCGACGACGGCTTCGACGCAGCCCTCTACGTCGGCTATCACTCCATGAAGGGGACGGAGCGGGGAGTCCTCTGCCACACCATCTCCGGGAGGGTGGTGGATGCGGTCTACGTAAACGGCGTCGAGATGGGGGAGTTCGGCCTCAACGCCGCCCTAGCCGGATGGCATGGGGTGCCCTCCATCTTCATCTCCGGCGACGCCGCCGTCGTAGAGGAGGCCAAGGAGCTGGTTCCCAACATCAGGGGTGCCGTCGTCAAGTGGGGTGTCAGCCGCTACGCTGCGAGATGCCTCAACCCCAAGAGGGCGAGGAGGATCATCAGGGAGAAGGCCGCCGAGGCCCTGAGGGGCGTCGACGAGATCAAGCCCTTCAGGGTGGAGGAGCCCGTGGAGGTGAGGATGAGATTCCTCACGTCGACGATGGCCGATGCCGTCGCCATCATGCCCTACGTCGAGAGGATGGATGGGAGAACCATCAAGATGGTCTACGACGACTATCCCACCGCCTTCAGGGGGTTGAGGACGGCCATCGCCGTCGCCTATCCCGTGGAGGAGCGGTGAGACTTGCCGCATCATCCTCCCAATCTTTTCATGATAGCTGATGGGATGGGGGAATATGGCGGGGGGGGATAGGCGAGTCCTCATCGTCGCCGCCGTCCTCATCGTCGCCGTGGCAGCCCTCAATCTCTCCCTCTCCAGGTCGAGGAGTGGGAGAATTGAGGAGGGGATCTACGTCGGCATGCGGGCCCCAGATCTCATCGTCACCGGCGTCGACGGCTCCAAGTTCAAGCTGTCAGACCACAGGGGGGAGATCGTCGTCCTCGAGTTCTCGACGATGTGGTGTCCCTACTGTAGCAAGCAGATCGAGGCCCTCAAGGAGCTCGTCGATGAGTTCGGCGAGGATATCTGCGTCGTCTCCATCGACATCGATCCCTCAGGGCATCCGACGGGTGACTGGGTGAGGATGATGGGGATCACCTGGTTCTACGGCCACTCGCCTGAAGCCGGCCTCGCCTACAAGGTCTCCTACGTCCCAACGGTCATCATCGTCGATAGGGAGGGCGTCATCCGTTATAGGGGGGCCTACACCTCCTATGATCGTCTGAGGCTGCTCATCCTCCAGATAGGTGGGTGAGATGGAGGCTGCGAGGCTGCTCTTGGCCTTCACGGCCGGCGTCCTCTCACCCCTCTCACCCTGCTCACTGCCGCTGCTCCCCTCCTATATCGCCTACTACCTCCACGCCGTGGAGGCTGGAAGGCTGAGGGGCGCCCTGATTTTAGCCGTCACAACCCTCCTCGGCTTCCTATCCGTCTACACGCTGGCGGGCCTCCTCCCCTCCCTAGCCCTGGGCGTCGCCCCCCTAGGACTCCTCAACCCCCTCCTAGGCGTGGTGCTCATAATCCTCGGACTCCTCCTCTACCTGCGGGGCAGCCTAACCCTCTCGATCCTCCCCCATCCGGCTCCACCTGAGGCCGGGGGTTTACTCTCCTTCTATCTCTTCGGCGTCGTCTACGCCCTCTCCTCCCTCGGGTGTTCACTCCCCGTCTTCATCCTCCTCGTCTTCACCTCGGCCGGCGCAGGCCTCTACGGGGTCATACCCCTCTACCTCTCCTACGCCCTAGGCTGCGCAGCCCTCTTCCTCCCCCTCTCCCTCGCCGTCTCCTACTCCAAGGGTTATATAGTCGACAGGGTGAGGGGGCTGGCCGGCTATATGTCGAGGGTCACGGCCCTCATCCTCATCGTCGCAGGCCTCTACATGGCCCTGACAAACCTCCTCGGGGGGATGTGGAGTTGAGGGACGTCGAGATCATAGATGTGATAGAGGGGGATGAGTATGAGCGGTATCTCTACAAGTGTATCTCCCCCATGCCCTATCGACGCTATAGGAAGCGGAGGGAGTACCTCCAGTGGGCTACCCCAAGGGGTTTGAGGAAGGAGATACTCCTCCTCAACGGGGATGCCGTGGGGCAGATAGAGTACGCCCCCGCCGAGGCCTCCGGCTACCCCATAAGGGGCGAGGAGGTCTGGGTGATGAACTGTATCTGGGTTCTGAGGAGAGCCGGGGGGAGGGGGCTAGGGCGAAGGCTCCTCCACCGAATGTTGAGGGCCGTAGGTGACGCCTCGGGGGTGGCCACCATCGCCCTGGAGGGCCATCCCAGCCCCTGGCTGAAGCTGAGGCACATGGAGTATCTCGGCTTCCAGCCTCTAGGCTCAAGGGGGATGAGGCATAGGGTGAAGCGGAGGGAGATCTGCTTCCGGGTTCATCTGATGTGGATGCCCCTGAGACAGAGGGCTGAGCCCCCGGAGATGGATTGGGAGGAGATGTTGAAGGGCGTCGACTTCTGTCTGGCTCATCCCCTCTACAGGGCGGAGAGCTGGGGCCTCGAAGTTGTCTACGAGCCCTGCTGATGGGGCTCTATGACCACCTTCAATGATTCACCAGCCCTCTCCACCAGCCTAAAGCCCTCGGCGATCTCCCCCAGCGGAAGCCGGTGGGTGACCATCTCCCCAGCCCTTATGCGTCCACGCCTGATGAGCTCCAGGGCCACCTGGAGGTCAGCTGGAGCAGCCGCATAGCTGCTGGTCAACGTCAGCTGCCTCATCCAGAAGTCGTTGAAGTCTAGGGATAGCCTCACCCCTGGGGGTGTGGGGGCGAAGTAGAGGACTCTCCCCCCATCCTCCACGCATCGGGCCGCGGTCTTGATGGCCTCCATGGCTGCGGTGCAGACGATGACCCTGTCGGCCAGTCTTCCATCGTTGGCCTCCCTCACCTGCTCCGGGAGGCCTCCCCCGGCGTCGAAGGCCTCATCGGCCCCGAAACGCTCCGCCGCCCTAATCCTATATTCATTTATATCAGCCGCCAGGATGGGGCCTGCGCCCCTCACCCTCGCCAGCTGGATGTGGAGGATGCCCGCCACGCCGCTGCCGATGACGAGCACCGAGTCCCCAGGCTCTAGGCCGAGCCTCCCCTGCCCCCTCACGACGCAGCCCAGGGGCTCTATGAGGACGCCGTCGAGGAAGGAGACCCCCTCGGGCAGCGTGAAGACGCCCCTGTCGACGTTGATGCTCGGCACCCGGACATATTCGGCGAAGCCCCCCGGGTCGATGTTGGTTCTATGCAGCATCTCACAGGTGGTATAATCCCCTCGGAGGCATCGGCGGCAGGTGTTGCAGGGGACGTGATGCGAGACGAAGATGCGATCCCCCATCCCGTAGACCTCTACGCCCTCGCCGACCTCCTCGACGACGCCGACGGCCTCATGCCCCAAAACCCTCGGAGCCTTGGGCACCCTATACCACTCCATGACGTCGCTGCCGCAGATGCCGCAGGCCTCCACCCTCATCAACAGCTCCCCGGTGCCGACGCTGGGCCTCGGCACCTCCACGATCCTGATGTCTCGATTGTTGTAGTAGAGGGCTGCCCTCATCCCAGAGAGATAGGACTCTTCGGCTTAATTGGTTTCCCATAGATGGGGGAGAGCTCTATGTAGGTGACTTAGAGGGGCCAGTGGATTCGCCTAGAGGTGGTGTAGCGCTGCTTCCACCTCACCCCCAGGCCGATCTCCACGGCCTCCGGGAGCACATACCTCATGAAG
>LUCA01000045.1 GCA_001593875.1 Candidatus Bathyarchaeota archaeon B23 | reverse complement strand
CAAGATGGATTCTGTGTCTACGCCTCCTACGATATCTGGCTACTGGGAGTGGAGGGCTACAACAACTCTTGGGATGGCCTCTACATCGGTGGGAGTGATAGGATATGTATCTCTAACTCCCAGTTCGCCGAAAACGATGATAACGGCCTTTCTTCATCTGCCTCAAGGATATATATCTCTCACTCGATTTTCCAAGAAAACCATGATGATGGTATATCCCTCAGTCACACATATGGATCTGTCGTCTGCTCCAACATCACTAAAAACGATGAGGGTATAGATGCCTTTTCTCTATCCAATTTCGATGTCAGATTCTGCCAGATAGAGAACAACACCTTCTACGGCATCGACGAATCGAACAGCAGGATAGATGCCAGGTGGTGCTGGTGGGGAGACGCCTCCGGACCCTACGAATCTACCCTAAATCCCACGGGAACGGGAGACGACGTCGACCCCGATGTGGAGTTCGATCCCTGGCTCACAGAACCCTACCAGCCTGAGAACCTCATCAGCGATCTCCGATGTCTGATGAGGACCGCAGAGTGGAGCGTCGTCTATCCCTCAGATGAGGAGTCCAAACCACAGGGCAGGGGCCCCGCATCGGTGAGCGACTGGCTCGCCACGGCCTACCTCACCGCCAGACTATGGAACAAGACAGAAGGCCTAGACACCAACCCGGGCTTCGTAAACCAGACGACGGGAGAACCCCTGGGCATAGGGGCCATCGCCTGCTTCGGAGGTCCAGCCGTCGGCGTCCCCGTCTACTATTATGAGTTGAATAAGATTGCGCCGGTCATCTACTGCAACGTCCCGGGGGCCCGGGGCCCAGGTCAGCCCTGGAGTCAGTGGTATCTGGCTAATGGGACGGCCATCGCTGAGACGGCTATGGGGACCAGCGACACCCTAGACCTCTTCCTCATCGAAGCCTTCGTCGATGAGGAGGGCCGCCCCATCTTCATAGCCTACGGCATCGGGTGGAGGGGCACCTATGCCGCTGGGAAATACTTCGACGACGTCATCCACCCCAATCTAGAGGAGTTCACTCACACCTGGATCATAGTCAAATGGGAGGACACAAACCTAGACGGCTTCGTCAACGCCCCAGAGGAGGGAGACACCTACACGATCCTAGCCAGGGGACATTAACCCTCCTTTTTTTACGGTCCACCCTCCTCCATCCTCTCCCTTATCCACCTCGCCACCCTCCTCAGAAGGGGGTTAGGGGTCGCCAGCACCGGGACCTCTCTAGCCCCCACCTTCAGGACGGATCGATACTCTGGCATCTCGGCGTAGAGGAGGCTGGCCCAGTAGATGCGCCCCCTCATCCTCTCCCTCAGCAGCTCCTTCGTGTTGAAGGGCAGCGGAACGTGGTGGAAGGCGACGCCATCAGCCCAGTTGAGGACGACGGGTCTACCGGCCTCGATGAGGAGGGCGCAGACCTCCGCCAACTCCTGGAGGGTGTACTCCACCATCTCCAGGATGATGAGCTCCTTGGCGGGCATGTAGGTGATCTTCAAGGCCTCTCCCCCAGCTCCCCCTCCACCTCCCCGATCGACCGATGGAGGATGTCGACGATCTCATCGATCTGGCTTCGGTTGACGACGAGCGGCGGAGCCACTTGGATGTGGTCGCCCCGGACGCCGTCGACGGCTCCAGACCCGGGATAGATGAGGAGGCCATTTCGGAGGCAGGCCTCATAGACCCTATGGTTCACCCTCCTCTCCGGCGGGAAGGGCTCCTTCGACTCCCTATCGGCGACGAACTCGACTCCGGCGAAGAGGCCCAACCCCCTGACGTCGCCGACGATCTCATGGTCATATAGTTCTCGAAGCCTCCCCAATAGGTGTCGCCCCATCTCGGCTGCCCTCTCCACCAGCTTACATCGCTCTATGTACTCGATGACGGCCAGCCCCACGGCGCAGGCGACGGGATGCCCCGTGTAGGTGTGTCCATGGAAGAAGGGGCGCTCGAAGGCGTCGAAGACCGCTTCAGAGGCGACGACGGCTCCGAGGGGGATGTAGCCGCTTGAGAGGCCCTTAGCGACGGCCATGATGTCGGGCTCGACGCCGTAGTGCTCCAGGGCGAAGCGCCTCCCGGTTCTCCCGAAGCCCGTCATCACCTCGTCGGCGATGAAGAGCACCCCATATCGGTTGCATATCTCCCTGACGACTTTGAAGTATCCCCCAGGAGCCGGAACCGTCCCCAAGGTAGCCCCTACGATGGGCTCGGCGATGAAGGCTGAGACATACTCGGGGCCTACAGCCCTTATAGCCGTCTCCAGGGCCCAGGCGCAGTCCAGGTCGCAGCTGTCGGGGTTCTTCCCAAACCAGCATCGATAGCAGTAGGCTGGGGGGATGTGGGGGAAATCCAGGAGCAGCGGCCCGTAGAGCCTACGCCTCTGGATATTCCCCGACATCGATAGGGCGCCGAGGGTGTTTCCGTGGTAGCTCTGCCACCTGGCGATGACCTTGTATCGGCTGCCCTCCCCCCTCTCGATGTGGTATTGCCTCGCCATCTTCGCCGCCGCCTCCGTCGCCTCCGAGCCGCCGCTACAGAAGAAGACCCTCGTGAGGCCTGGGGGCGTGAATTCAGCGAGCCTCAGGGCGCATTTGACCACCACATCGACGGAGTGGTGGAAGCTGTGGGCGAAGGGTAAGGCCTCCAACTGCTTGAGAGCTGCCTCCCAGACCTCCCCAACGCCGTAGCCTATGTTGACGCAGATGGGGCCCGAGCTCCCATCGATGTATCTGTTCCCCGCCTCATCCCAGACGTAGACGCCCTCACCTCTGACGAGCTTCAAGAGGGGGCCGAGACCTCTGGAGAAGAGCCTGGTCCCAGAGGGGTCTAAGAAGGGCCTCTCAGGCATATCCATCACTGATAAGGAGCTGGGAGGCCTCTTAAAGGTGATGAGCTACTCACCGGCGACGGTGAGCCCCCGAGCTCTGACACTCGGCGAGTAGCCTCCACCGGTGTTAGCCTGATCACGGCCGATGAGGTCGATGCCCCCTAGGAGGAGCTGTTGGAAGTCGCCGGTGAGGACGACGCCCTTTATGGGTCTTCCCAGCTCACCGTTCTCGATGAGGTATCCGTGGGTTACGGTGGCGTTCAGCTGTCCACTGACGGGGTTCGAGAGCCACTCACCGATGGTCTCCTCCACGTAGAGGCCTCTCCTCGTCTCCTGGATCATCTCCTCCAGGGTGGCGTCCCCCGGCCTCAGGAGGAGGTTCGTGGGTGAGGGCTCCGGGGGCATCCAATACCTCCGCCTAAAGGCGTTGCCCGTCGACTCCACCCCCTCCTTCAGGGCCGTGTAGCTGTCGTAGAGGTATCCCCGTAGGATGCCCCCCTCGATGAGGGCTGTCCTCTGGGTTGGATGCCCCTCGTCGTCGAAGGGGGTGGTCCTCCACCCCTGGGGCATGAGGCCGTCGTCGAAGACGATGATGGCCTCCGACGCCACCTCCTGGTTGAGCTTCCCAGCTAGGGGGGACCTACCCTTCTGCGCCCAGTCGGCGGTGACGGGTCCGCCCAGCATGTTGACTAGAATCGATGCGAAGACCTGGTTCCTGAAGATTATAGGCATCTCCCCGCTGGGGATGGGCTTGGCGTCGAGGAAGGCGGCGGCCCTCTCAGCCACCCTCTCCGCCAGGCCCTGGAGGTTTAGGGCGTTCCAGGACCTCACCTCCTGGTGCTCGTTGGCCGTCGCCTCCCTCCCCCTCCCCTCAGCCTTGGCCCTCAGCCACACCGCCACA
This sequence comes from Candidatus Bathyarchaeota archaeon B23, assembly GCA_001593875.1. Taxonomy (GTDB): domain Archaea; phylum Thermoproteota; class Bathyarchaeia; order TCS64; family B23; genus B23. The sequence goes on along the minus strand of LUCA01000045.1, from coordinate 2,460 downwards.
TGGGTCTCCCTCTTGATGCAGCTCTCCCCGTAGCTGTTGAGGATCTGAGTTTCGGACTCCGTGATGGTGAGCATTCCCCTAGCCGGCTTGACCCCTCCCTCACGACGCCCTATCACCCCCACCGCCGATAGGAGGGTCTCCACAACCTCCTCAGGCTGGAGCTCAGCCGTCTCCCCGTCGTAGCCTCCAGGGGCCGGGGATTCCCCGAACCTCCTATTTAGATGCCTCCAATCCGGATCCTCGGGGGCGACCTTGGCGATCTTCACAGCCCTTCCAGCCGCCTTGAGGACCTCGTCCTTCTCCAGGAGGGAGGAGGAGTAGGTGGCCACCCTCCTCCCCACGGCCACCCTGAGGGAGAGGCCCAGCGTCTCCGGGGATTTGATGCCCTCTATCCTCTCCGCAAATCCGATCTCGAGGATCCTCATCCTGCGTATATAGGCCTCAGCCTCCGTGGCCCCTCGCCTCAACGCCTCCCTGAGGGCTAACTCCGCAGCCTCCATCATCTCCCCCCCACCGTCATCCTCCTAACCCTTATATGGGGTCCCCCTGCTCCGACTCTCACTCCCTGACCCATCTTTCCACAGCCTCCGAAGACGCTGGTCCTCATCTCGAAGTCCCTCCCAACGGCGTCGACGGTCTTGAGGGTCTCGAGGATGAGGCCGCTGATGATGACACCTCTCACCGTCTCAGCTAATTCTCCTCGGCGGATCATCCTTGAGGGGCCGACGCTGAAGGTGAAGGTCCCCATCCCCGTCTCCACCTGGCCACCCCTGGCGCCCACCCCCTTGACGTAGACGCCTAGCTCTATATCCTCCAAGAGCTCCTCTAGGGTGTGGTCTCCCGGCTCCAAGTAGTAGTTGGTCTGCCTCACTATGGGGAGGTTCTCAAAGTCCTGAGCCCTCCCATTCCCCGTGGGCTCCCCTCCGAGGCTCTGGGCGGAGGCCCTATCGTGGAGATAACTCCTGAGGAGGCCCCCCTCCACGATGGTCGTCCTACCCTTCCTCACGCCCTCATCGTCGTAGGGATGGTAGTATCCGCCGTCGACGACCCCCTCGTCGACGATGTTCACCAGCTCGCTAGCCACCTTCCCCCCCAGCCTACCCCTGAGCACCGAGTCCCCTGTGTAGACGAGGTCCCCCTCGGAGGCGTGGCCGAAGGCCTCGTGGAGGAGCAGCCCCACCACCCAAGGATCGACGACGACGGGGTAGGTTCCCGGCGGAGGCGTCTTGGAGCCGGCTGCCTCGACGGCCAACTGGGAGAGCTCCCCAGCGAAGGCGGCCCAATCTCGGCTCTCTAGGAATTCATAGCCTGAGCAGAGGGATTCGCTATGCCTAACCCGCTCCATCACTCCTCCAACCCTGGCGACGCTCTCATGGCTTAGGCCGACGAGGGTGGTCTCGACGGTGATGCTGCCCCCCTCGGTGGAGGCGTAGAGGCGGAGATCCCTGGAGACGCCGAGTCTGGTGACGGCGTTCTTGATCTCGTCTCCGATCCAAGCCGCCTTGTTGGCGTCCAGAGCTAGGGAGACCTTCTCCTCCGGAGAAGCCTCCAAAGGGTCGATCTTCACGGTGAGCCTCTCCTCGGCCTCCACAGCCTCAACTGGAGCGAGCCCCCTCCTCCCCTTCATCGCCTTAGCGGCCTTCAGGGCCCTCCTCACGGCCCCCTCTACGCCGCTTGGGGTGAGGTCGCTGGTGGAGGCGTACCCCTCTCCGCCCTTTAGTAGAACTCTGACTCCGACGCCGACGAGACTTCTCGATTGATAGCTCTTCAGCTCACGGTTCTCGATGGTTATCAGCTCATAGTCATACCGTTGATACCTGACGTCGGCATACTCAGCCCCCAACTTGACGGCTTTACCAAGAATCTCCTCCAACTCCATCCCTAGATAGTTGTTTTTTAGGGATAAAAAGGGATGTCTAGGGGAGTATCTTCCCCGGGTTGAGGATGTTCCTGGGGTCGAAGGCCCTCTTGATGGCCCTCATCAACTCCACCTGGAGGGGGCCAACCCTCTCAACTAGATATCTCCTCTTCGTATACCCCAAACCGTGCTCCCCGGAGACTGTTCCATCTAGGCTGAGGCCGAGGTGGATGAGGTCGTCGACGACGATCTCCAATCTCTTCAGCCAGGCCTCCCTCTCCATCTCGGGGGGCCTGGTGATGATGGTGTGGATGTTCCCATCGCCGGCATGCCCTACGTTGACGGTGAGCATCCCATACCTCTCACCGATCCCCTCGGCTCCCTCCACGTAGTCGGGCAGCCTGCTCCTGGGAACGCAGACATCCACCTCGTCGATCTCCCAGAAGGCCTTGTAGGCGTCGAAGAGGCATTTACGGGCCTCCCAGAGCTCCCTCATCCTCGCCTCCGTGTCGGCCACATAGGCGTCTATGGCTCCATGCTCCAGGCAGACGTCGCCGACGATCTCCATCTGCCACTCCACCTCGGTCTCACTGTTTCCCTCG
>LUCA01000001.1 GCA_001593875.1 Candidatus Bathyarchaeota archaeon B23 | reverse complement strand
TCGGCTTTGAAGAGCTCCACTATGGGGGGCTTCGTCGAGTTTCTCAGCGTCGCATATAGAAGCTGGAGGCCTCGGAGCTCCAGGGGGACATCGAGGGGCTCGCCGACGGTGAAGAATTCGACGTGCTCTAGGGCGTCGGCCAGCCTCGCCAGCTCCTCCACATCCCTCAGGGTGAGCTTCCTCACCTCCCCCGTCTCCAGGTCCCTCATCCTCACCATTCGACCGACGGAGCCGAAGTGGATGGCGTCGCCGCCGATTTTCAATCGCTTAGAGCCGTCTCGATGATAGAGCTCAAACTCCCCCGGCATCTCCTTCAGGCACTCCTTGGGGAGATGCTCCGGTATCCTGACCACCTGCTCCTCGTGGTCTATGGATGCCCCAGCCTCCTCCAGGAGGCTTAAGGCCCTCTCCGAGGGTATCTTGATGCCGACCTCCTCCAGGAGAACCAGGGAGGCCTCATGGATAGCTTTGATTTCGCTGCTTGAGAGGGGGTTTAGGCTCCAGCTCATCGACCTATCCAACCCCTGGGTGGGGGATGCCACGTCGCTTCAGGATGGCCTTCATCCTCTCCTCCAGGGCCTCCTCAGCCTCCTTCGGCAGGGGCTTGGGCTGGTGGACTCCGAGTATCTCATCCACCCGCTCCCTCGCTCTCTCCAGCACGGTCTTCGCCCCCTCCTTCCTCCAGGCGTCGAGGCTTAGGCGACAGAGGACCTCCGAGGGCATCCAAACCTCCTCCAGGTGATGTAGGCGGGTGTGCTTCTCACCGAGGAAGTGGCCTCCGGGGCCCACCTTCCTGATGACGTCGACGGCCAGGGCCTCCTCGTCGACCCTCACCCCCCTCAGCAGTCGGAGAAGCATCCTACAGGCCTCGGCGTCGATGACCAGCTTCTCCAGCGACTGACAGTTGTCGAACATCAGCATCCCAGGCCCCGAGATGTTGTTCACCCTCACCAGGGCCATGAGGGTTAGGCCCATCGTCGTCTCCAGGAGGCTCTGGGCGTCCACAGCCTTCGAGTCGCTGACGGCCACCGTATGCGTCGGGAGACCATAGTGTTTTCCGAGCTCGGCGCCTGCGCAGGCCACCATCATCGCCTCCACCGCCCCTATCCGGTTGATTCCGTAGCGCATGTCGAAGACGAAGGGGACGAAGCCGTAGACGACGGGGGCTCCAGCCCGCTTCAACTGCGATATGACATAGCCGCTGAGGAGCTCGGCGTTCATCTGAACCAGGGCTCCAGCGAGGGTTACGGGGCTGGTGGCTCCGATGTTCGGCGCCGGATCGATCTCGACGGGCACCATCCTCTCGGCGCAGTCGAGGAGATTCTGAGTCGATAGGTCTCCCCACGTTAGCGGAGACCTGGGGCAGCAGTCGAAGAGGGCTATGGGTCTACGCATCAGCTCCTCCGGGCCCCCGACGACGGCCTCCAGCATCCTGATCATATCCAGAAGACCCTCCTTAGAGAAGGCGCCGGTGATGACGGGCTTCACCGAGTTCCTCAGGACGATATACAGCCTGTAGAGGTCTGCGATCTCCTGGGGCACATCGGAGGGGACGGCGGCGGTGCTCAACATCTCAATTGAGTCTAGGGCATCGGCCACCCGGACGAGGTCGACGAGGTCTCGAGCCTTAGCCTTCCGCATCTCCCCCGTCTCATGGTCTATGAAGTATAGGGCCGTGGAGGCGGGGCTGAAGTAGATGTGGTCTCCGCCGACGGGCATATGCCTCTCGCCGTCCCTGGTGTAGATGTCGATGACCCTCGGAGCCTTCTCGAGGCATTCCTCGACCAGCTCCTCATCGATCCTGACGACTCCGCCTTCTATCTCGCAGCCAGCCTCCCTCAGCAGCCTCAGGGCCTCCTGGTTCTCGACAGCTATACCGGGATCCCGGAGTATCCACAGGGTGGCGGAGTGTATCTCCTCGATCTCATCTCGGGTGAGCAGGCGCAGTCGACCAGTCATCTCTTCGCACCTATCAGGCGCAGCGCCGCCTCCACGGCGCTGGCTGCGTCGAGGCCGACGGCGTCGGCTTCGATCTCCCTAGCCCAGTCGGGGGTGACTGGGGCTCCGCCGATGATGATCTTCACCTGATCCCTGAGGCCCGCCGTCTTTAGGGCTTCGACGACCTCCTTCTGCTTCACCATCGTCGTCGTCATGAGGGCGCTGAGGCCTAGGATGTCGGGCTTCAGCTCCCTCACCTTCTCCACGAAGGCCTCCGTGGGGACATCGACGCCGATGTCGACGACCTCGAAGCCGGCGGCCTTCAGCATCGTGGCGACGATGTTCTTCCCTATGCTGTGGATGTCTCCCTCGACGGTCCCTATGAGGAAGCGGCCTAGGGCCTCCCGGGCGGCGCCCCTCCGCTCTATCTCCCTGTTTAGTATCTCGGCCCCGGCCTCCATCGCCTGGGCCGCTGCGATGAGCTCGGTGATGAAGGCCTCACCCCGTCCGAAGCGGTCTCCCACCTCCCTCAACCCCTTCGCCAAGCCCTCCTCCAGGGCCTCTACGGGGTCTAGGCCCATCCCGACGGCCTCCTCCGCCAGCCTCCTAGCCTCCTCATCATCATAGGCCTTGACGGCCTCCTCCATCCTCCTGAGCAGCTCCTCCTTCTCCATTAAAACCCCCTCAAAGAGAGACTTCTTCCTCGAGGTTATTTTAATAGTTAGGAGCGCTTCCTCCCCGTCATCTCCTCCACGAGGATCTCGCCCACCAGGACATCGCCGAGCATCTCCTCCCTCAACGCCTCAGCGCCCTCCACGGCGCCGTATTTCCTCAACAACAGCCTCAGGGCCTCCAGCCTCTCCCCAGCCTCCTCCAGGAAGCGCACCCGTCCATAGGCGATGACGCTCTCATACTCCGCCGTGAACTTACAGGGCGTAGGCCCAGGGAGGAAGCGCCTAGCCTCATCGACCTCGAAGCAGACCCTGGGGCCCCGCCTCATGGCCTCTACCTTCCTCCCCCGGGGAGAGGAGTGGAAGTAGATTCGTCTACCGTGGTAGACGAAGCCTAGGGGTACGACATAGGGCTCGCCGTCGACGCAGAGGCCGAGACGGCCCACCATCGCCCTCTCCAGGAGGGCCTCCATCTCCCTACGATCCAAGGCGATTACACCAACCCTCCTAGAGCCTTAAAGATATATGAGATGCCCAGCCTAACATCTTAGAGGCCCCGGTAGCTCAGAGGCCAGAGCGGCAGCCTTGTAAGCTGTTGGCCGCGGGTTCGAGTCCCGCCCGGGGCTCCACCTGGTTTCAGGGGTGCCTGGGCGTCGAGTCAGCCGCATCTCTCGAAAACGGGTGAGGGACTCCCCTCCTCCTCCACCGGTTCTCCAGCCTCTCCAACCTGCTACATTTAAGGAGGATTCACCACCCTTATCTTGAGAGTTATGTCTGATGAGGAACTCATGAGGGAGACGCTGGCCCCACCCTTCAGGATTAAGGCGGTTGAGTATGTGAGGCTCCCAGATAGGGGGGAGAGGGAGAGGATTCTGAGGGAGGCGGGGTACTCGCCCTTCAGGATCAGATCCGAGGAGGTCTACATCGATCTGCTGACCGACAGCGGGACGGCCGCCATGAGCGATGAGCAGTGGGCCGCCATGATGAGGGGTGATGAGGCCTATGTGGGCTCGAGGAACTACTATAGGTTTGAGGGGGTCGTCAGGGAGATAACTGGATTTGAGCATGTCATCCCCACCCATCAGGGTAGGGCTGCGGAGAACGTCCTCTTCGGCTCCCTGATAAAGCCCGGAGACATCATCCCGGGGAATACGCACTTCGACACGACGAGGGCTCATATAGTGGATAAGGGGGGGAGGCCCATCGACCTCATAGGGGAGTGGCTCTGGGACTTTGAACATGAATACCCCTTCAAGGGAAACCTCGACCCAGCCAGATTGGAGTACATCCTAAAGGAGCACCATGAGAGGATACCCTTCATACTCCTAACCGGCGTGAACAACGTCGCCTGCTCATCCCCCATATCGATGGAGAACATAAAGGAGACGAGGGAGCTCGCAGAGAGATACGACATACCGATATACATAGATGCATGCAGATTCTTCGAGAACTGCTATCTGATAAAGTTGAGGGAGAGCGGATACCACAACAAGTCGGTTGCCGAGATCGTCAGGGAGGCCCTCTCCTACGCCGACGGATGCTACATGAGCTGTAAGAAGGACGGCTTAGTCAACATAGGCGGATTCGTATCCGTCGGGGATGAGGAGCTAGCCCAACGCTGCAGGGAGAGGCTCGTCCTCTATGAGGGATTCCCAACCTACGGCGGATTGGCCAGGAGGGATCTGGAGGTGATGGCCGTAGGCCTGATGGAGGGGCTTGACGAGAGGTATCTGGAGTGGAGGATCAGGCAGGTCGAATATCTGGGGGAGCTCTTCTCAAGGCTCGGCGTCAGGGTGAGCAGGCCGACGGGTGGATCAGGGGTCTTCGTGGACGTATATTCGATCTATCCGCACCTAACGGATGAGAAGCTCCCGGAGGTCGCCCTCTTCGCAGATATGTACCTTGAGGGGGGCGTCAGGATGGTTGGAGCCCCCTTCCCAGTGGACTTCGTAGACCTGGAGAGGGGGGAGGTGGAGAGGAGGAGCTTCAAGTTCGCGAGGTTCGCCATACCCAGGAGAGCCCTCACCAAGGCCCATATGGAGTACGTCGCCGCAGTGATGGGGAGGGTTACGGAGAGGAGCCGCCTAAACAAGGGCTTCAGAGTGGTCTACTGGCCGGAGATCCTAGGGCACTTCTTCGCCAGATTCGAGCCGATCGGGTAGCCTCTCCCGCCCCTCAGCCTCGCCTCTCGAAAACCCGGTCATGGACTCCCCTCCTACCCCGCTCCTCGGCTGAGGGGTTTCGGGCCTTGGGAGATAAGGGTGGCGGCGGCAAAGTCGTTTTCGGTGGAGGCGGTGAGGGTTAGCGGAGGGTGAGGACGCCTCTCCTGTGGAGGAGGTAGATGATGACGGCGCTTATCGCCATCTCCGGGAGGATGTAGCTGCCGTTGTAGATGGCGGAGTAGAGGAGGGGGCTCATCCCCTCCGGGGCGTACATCCAGAAGAAGAGGACGCCGCTGAGGAAGTGGGAGAGGAAGCGGGCCGTGAGGGCGATGAAGACGCCTAGGAGGGGCCTATCCCTGGAGAGGGCTGAGAGGCCGAGGAGGCCGAAGGCGAGGGGATAATCCAGGAACATCCCCAGGGGATGGTAGACCCAGCCGTCCAACACCATCTGGACGAGGCCGAAGACGGCTCCGCCGAAGACGCCGACCCTCAGCCCCCACCTATAGGCCAGCAGCAGTATGGGAACCATGCTCCCGAGGGTGACGGAGCCCCCGTAGGGGAGCTGATAGACCTTGATGTAGTTGAGGACGAGGGCTAAGGCGACGAAGACGGGGACCTCAGCCAGCAGCCTCACCCTGGAGGGCTCCATCCCAGGGTTAAATAAGGAATTTATAAAAAAATCTTATCAGCCCTCGTAGAGCGCCGGATGGGTGATGTCCTCCTCCTCATCGATGTAGGTCAGCCTCAACCTCTTCCCAGGGTCCACGACGAGCCTGGGCCTCCCCACGGCCTCTATCCTGAAGAGCGTCGACCTATACCAGTCGACGCCGGGGTTCTCGCCGACGGGGAAGCGGAGCCTCCTGACGAAGGCCTCATAGTCCACCTCCTCGAACTTGGTGGGGTAGTAGGAGAAGCCGGCTATCACATCCGTTACGGCGAAGTTCATCCTGGTGACCAGCGCCTCAACCCTCCTCCACTTCTCCAGCGACGCCTCAGCCCTGGTGAGGCCGAAGTAGCCGACGCCACCCTCCCTCAGGCAGCCGACGCCCCTGAGGATGAAGGCCCTCAGGCCCAGCCAGGTCTCCAGCGGCTCGGTGGAGAAGACGTCGAAGGCCCCGATGAGGTCGTCGGGAAGCGGCTCAGCCACATCATATCTCCTGAACTCGATGTCGAGCCCCCTCTCCCCAGCGATCTCCGAGAGGAGGAGGCCGAGCCTCTCATCGATGTCGACGACCACCACCCGCTTGGGGAGACCCGTCATCGAGAGGGCGACGCTGAGGAGGTCGTCGTCCCCTATGAGGATGACCTCCCGCCCCCAGAGGTCGCCGTAATAATGCATCAGGGCGACCCTGGCGACGACGTCGTGCTCCCGCATATATCCCTGGAAATACCCCGGCTGGGGGAGAGGCCGCCTCCTGGTCGCCTCCTTGAACTCCTGTAGGAGCTCCTGGAAGGCGTCATCCAGGATGATCCTCCTCCCCCCACAGGCCTCGCAGAGCCTGGGTCTATACCTCAGATAGGCCTCATCGACGAGGGCCCTCCCCCTCTCCGTGAGCCATAGGCCCCCCTCATCGGCGGCTACCAGCCCCTCCTCCACCAGGGAGTTGAGCTCCTCCAGGAGGTCCCGCAGGAGGAACTGGCAGCGCCCCAGGAGCTCCCAGAGGCTATGCTTAGAGACGGCAAGCTCGTGGAGCAGGATACGCCTCAACGCGTTCATAGAGATCCCTCTTCAAGACCTTCTTCTCCACGATCTCGGGCTTGAACTCCTCCAGCAGTATCCCGTAGGCCTTCATGGCGTTCTCGTCGTCGCCGCAGGAGAAGATGTCGAGGGCGACGTAGCCATACTCAGGCCAGGTGTGGACGCTGAGGTGAGACTCCCTCAGGAGGTAGACGGCTGAAACCCCATGGGGCTCAAATTGATGAAAGCTGGCGGTGATCTTCTTCAGCCCGGACTCCTCTACCGCCCTCTCAAGGATCCCTTTGACGGGCTTAACACGGGAGATCCTCTCCGGATCTACGCCCAGCAGATCGACTATCAGATGGATGCCCATCTTGAACACCCACCCTCATCCCCTCCTCCATCAATTAGGGGGATACCCTTCGAAATGGTGAGATTTAATCTTTCTGATGCGTCGAGGGAATCCTCTTTAAAGGATGGGTGAAAGTTGATCTCGATGAGGCCTCCCTGCGAGGTGGTGGTGAGGAGGGTCCTACCGATTCTGAGGGCCCTGGTGGCGAGGGAGCTGATAGAGCGCCACGGCTGGACCCAGAAACGCATCGCCGAGGCCCTCGGGGTCACTCAGCCAGCCGTCAGCACCTACCTCTCCCTCCTGGAGAAGGGGGAGATGGACCTGGACCTGGAGGGGTTGAGGGAAACCGCTGAGAGGATCGCTGAGGGCCTCGCCACCGGGGGCCTGGCGCTGTCGGACGTCGTCATGGAGGTCTGCAGCCTCTGCATCAATCTCAAATCCGGCGGCCCCATCTGCTCTCTCCATAAGGGGGAGATACCGCTTCTTAGGGAGGAGGGCTGCGACATCTGCCTCCGCCTCTTCACCGCCGAGCGAGAGCGGATCGAGGAGAGGGATAGGGTGCTGAAGGAGATGAGGAGGGCGATAGAGATCATCGAGCGCTGCGACGACTTCCCCCTCATCATGCCCGAGGTCCGAGTCAACCTGGTGATGGCCCTCCCGGAGGCGAGGACCATCTACGACGTCGCCGGCATCCCGGGGCGGATCGTGGAGGTGAGGGGGAGGGCCCGAGCCTTCATGGAGCCCGAGTTCGGCTCCTCCAGACATATGGCGGGGGTCCTCCTGGCGGCCATGGAGATCGACGACTCCGTGAGGTCCGCCATCAACATCAAGTACGATGAGGCGATACATCAGGCCCTCGAATGGATGGGGTTGACCATCGGATGCTTCGATAGGGGGGAGCTGCCCATGGAGGAGGGGGAGGGGGGGCCCCTGGCGGCCCTCGGCGTCAGACTGGTCGCCGAGAGGCTGAGGCGTCTGCCGGACGTGGTGGTGGATAAGGGGGGATACGGCATCGAGCCGGTCTCATATCTCTTCGGGGCGACGGCCATCACCGTGGCCAAGAAGGCGATCCAGGTGGTGGAGGAGCTCGCCCGAGGCGTCACCTGAAGGACTCCCTGGTGAAGCCCGCCACCCTCAGGGCCTCCAGGATGAGTAGCCCTATGACTGCCCCCGGTATACAGCTCAGAGACCATAGCAGCCAGACGGGGATGAGGAGCATCTCCCTCTCTATCAGCGGTGCGAAGAGGTAGACGGCGAGGGTCCCCCCTATGAACACGGTTCCAATCGGCTCGGTGAGGGCTGCGAGCTCCCCATACCTCACCCCGAGCCTCCTCAGGAGGTAGTGGAAGAGGCCGACGACGACGCCCCCGGGGATTCCACCCGGTATGGAGAAGATGGTGCCGATGCCGAGGCTCATCCTTATGAGGCCTATGCAGAGGGCGATGACGGCCGCCCAAGAGGGGCCGAGGAGGACGCCTGCGATCGCGTTTATCATATGTTGACCTGGGAAGGCCTTGGAGGCGAGGACGGGGAACCATAGGAAGGGGGCGATGCTGACTCCGAGGGCGATGAGGACTATGGCGAGGGCGATCTGCTTCAGGTTTGCCCGCATGGCTCATAAGAATCTGATATAAAAGCGTTATAAATCTTCTCATAGGGCGACGACGACATCCATGTGGGATGAGAGGAGCTCCATCAGCCTCCTCTCCACCTCCGAGATCCCCGTCCCCCGATCCTCGGCGAGATACTCCCCATAGTATCCGTTGGCGATGAAGGTCTCAGCCCTCTCCACGACGTCCAGAAGGGGGTGGAGGGAGCCGGATTGGAGGTAGATGGAGACGTCGTTGATGAAGAGGATCGGAGTCGACGACGATAGATACTCCTCCAGGAGAGGCCTGATCCTCTCGGCGTTGAGGCGAACCAGCCTCCTCAGCTCCTCCGCCGAGGAGGCCTTAAGCCTCGGCTTCTCAACCCTGCTGGGGGCGAGATATCTGATCCCCCGACGCCCCACGGCGTCGAGGAGGAGGCCGCCGATGGATATGCCCCCTATCACCTCCCTCTCTGGAGCCATGTCGATGACGGTTACCTCCCCCGAATAGCCGAGCTCCAGGGCCTCCATCAGCAGCCTCCTCGTCAGCTCCGTCTTCCCCGACCCCACATCCCCCAGGATCAGGGTCCTCCTCCCCAGGAGATCGCGGAAGGAGGGGTTCATGGCCTCCCCCTTAGGCGAGCCTCCCGGCGATCTCTATCGCCCTCTCAGCCACCTCCACGGCGGTCCTCCCCAGGAGGAGGATCATAGGCTCCTTGCCGACGTCCCCCAGGTGATAGATGACGTCGGGCAGCCCTCCGAATCGCCTCACCGCCTGCTCAACGCCCCAGATGGTGGACATCCCCTCCCGCCCCTTGATCTCCGGGGGCTCCTCCCGTCGATCATAGAAGGAGACGGAGAGGCCCAGCTCCCGGCAGATCCTCAACGTCTCCTCCGAGTATCTGATGTTCATCGCAGCCCTCCTCTCCGGATCGTATCGCATGGCCGTGAAGATGACCCTCGCCACATGCCTCGATGCGCCGAACTCGGGGCATCCCGAGGCCTTGACGCCGCCGTCCATCTTCACGATGCGCCCCCTGATCGCCGCCACATCGCTGGGATCCACGGCGTGGGGTAGGGCCATCCCGAGGTTGATCTGCACCTCCGGAGTCAGCTCGGCCGTCTCTGGATGGGCCTCGAGGAGCCTCACCGCCTCCGCCACGCTCCTCAGCACCGAGTATCTCTCAGCCTCGTTGTAGAGAGGGGCCAGGGGGTTGATGGGGCCGTATCCGTGGCCTATCTCGATGCCGTATCTGATGGCGAGGGTGACGAGGCTCTTCGCTGTCTCGACGGCCTCCGGTATGGTTCTGCCCTTCGCCAGCTCGGCGGCGATGGCCGCCGAGAAGCTACAGCCCGTCCCATGGGTGGTTTTGGCATCTATCCTCTCGGCCTCCAGGAGGGTGAGCTCCCCCCGGTGGAGGAGGAGGTCGATGGCCCTCCCCCCGGCCTCGATGTGTCCTCCCTTCACCACCACCGCCTCCGGGCCGAGGGCCATGATCCTCTCCGCCGCCCTCCTCCCATCCTCCAGCGTCTCGACCTTGATGCCTGAGAGGGCCTCCGCCTCCTGGGCGTTGGGCGTCACGACGGCGGCGAGGGGCAGCAGCCGCTCGATGAGCGTCTCCTCCGCCTCGGGTTCGAGAAGCCTGGAGCCGTCCTTCGCCCTCATCACGGGGTCGACGACGAGGGGGAATCTATGCCTCTCCACCTCCTCCGCCACCACCTCCACGATGCCTGAGGTGTAGAGCATGCCCGTCTTCCCGGCGTCGACGCCGATATCGCTGGCCACCGCCTCTATCTGCTCCCGCACCATCTCGGGGGCGACGGCCTCTATCCGGCGTAGGCCGAGGGTGTTCTGAGCCGTGATGGCCGTTATGGCCGCCATGCCATGGACGCCTAGGGCTGCGAGGGTCTTTAGATCAGCCTGGACACCCGCCCCGCCGCCGGAGTCCGAGCCGGCTATGGTGAGGACGCAGGGCAGCCTGACCAACTCCACCACCTCGCCTAATGCTCAGCGTGGAGGAGATACTCCCTCAACAGCTTTATGGCGCAGAACTCGCCGCACATGGTGCAGACCTCCCCCCGCCCCGGAGCCCTCTCCTCCCGGATCCTCCTCGCCCTCACGGGGTCTAGGGCCAGCTTGAGATGCCTCTCCCAATCTAGATCCGCCCGAGCCTTGGAGATCTCATAGTCCCACCGGGCGTGGAGCTCCCTCCTCCTCACCAAGTCGGCGGCGTGGGCTGCGATCCTGGCGGCTATGACGCCCTCCCTCACATCCTCCACATCGGGGAGGGCGAGGTGCTCGCTGGGGGTGACGTAGCAGAGGAAGTCGGCGCCGGCCATGGCGGCGAGCGCTCCCCCTATGGCCCCGACGATGTGATCGTATCCGGGGGCCACATCGGTCACCAGGGGGCCCAAGACGTAGAAGGGGGCTCCCTTACAGAGGGTCTTCTCCAGCCTCACATTCGCCTCGATGTGATCCAGGGGGAGATGCCCCGGGCCCTCCACCATCGTCTGGACGCCCCTCTCCCTGGCGCGGTCGACGAGCTCCCCTAGGATGAGGAGCTCCTGGAGCTGCGGAGCATCCGTCGCGTCATGTATACACCCCGGTCTCAGGCCGTCGCCGAGGCTGAGGGTCACGTCATACTCCTCGGCGATCTCCAGGAGGTAGTCGTAGTTGGTGTAGAGGGGGTTCTCCTCCCCGTTGTGGAGGATCCACGCCGTCAGGAAGGTGCCTCCACGGCTCACTATGCCGAGGAGGCGATTCTGGCGGATGACCCTCTCGACGCTCTCCTTCGTTACGCCGCAGTGGACGGTCATGAAGTCCACGCCATCCCGGGCATGCCGCTCTATGACGTTGAAGATGTCGTCCTCCGTCATGTTGATGATCGCCCCATGCCTCATCTGGGCCTCTACGGCGGCCTGATAGATGGGCACGGTTCCCAGGGGAACCTCCACCTCCCTCAGGATTCTCCTACGAATCTCATCGAGGTCTCCACCGGTGCTTAGATCCATGAGGGTGTCGGCGCCTGCCTCCACCGCCACCTCCGCCTTCCTCAACTCCCGGTCGACGTCGCAGAGATCCCTCGAAGTCCCTATGTTGGCGTTCACCTTCACCCGGAGACCCTCCCCGATGCCGAGGGGAGGGAGCTCCCTGGCGACGTTCTTGGGGATGATGATCCGCCCCTCCGCCACCCTCCGCCTTATGAAGTCGGCTGAGACCCCCTCCCTCTCAGCGACGTATCGCATCTCCTCCGAGAGGACGCCTCTCTTAGCCAACTCCATCTGGGTTGCCATGCAACCCTCCCTCTGATGCGTCTCAATATAAATTTATGGGTTATATAATGAGCTTATTTGAGGGCCATGGGGGCTGATCGACTCCCGATGCGGGGAGTCGAGGCGGGCTCAGGCTTATATAGCGAGGGTTTTTATTTGAGGATGAAGGATGATGCTCCTCCCCCTAGAGCTGTTGCTAAGCCTAGGCGCCATCGCCGTCGCCGTCGTCTCCATCCTCCTCTTCGTCAAGGCCACCGGCGGCTTTGAGAGGAGGGCTGAGGAGCCCTCTCCTTCTCCCCCGCCGACTTCGGTGGCGACGGAGATCAGGGCGGCGAGATATCTGGGTAGGAGCGACGTGGAGAGGGCGAGGAGGGAGCTCAGGACCCTCAACCTGAAGAGGGAGATACTGAGCATGGCCCTCAAACGCCTCTTCGAGGCGGAGGATGAGGGGGAGATCACCCGGGAGGAGCGCATAAGGCTGTCGAAGGATTATGAGGAGGAGCTGAAGAAGGTCAACGAGGAGATTAAGAGGGCTGAACTCATCGTCACCCTCCATCAGCTGGAGGCCCTGAGGGAGGATATAAGGAAGCGGTTCGATGAGCTGCTCAACCAGACCCAGGCGAGGATCGACGCCATCCTCCGGGAGTTGAAGCTGGAGAGGGTGAAGGAGAAGCCGAAGAGGCCTCCCAGGAGGGTGAGAAGGAAGCCGAAGGAGGCGGTGCCGGAGGAGAAGCCAGCTGAGAAGCCCGCCGAGGTGGGAGTGGAGGAGAGGCTGGAGGAGCTGAGGAGAGAAGTCCTGAAGGAGCTGGAGGAGCTGGAGAGGCTGGAGCTGGAGTAGTGACCTCCTTGAGCTGGGTTGAGGAGGCTAAGAGGAGGGCGGCTGAGGAGGCCGTCCAGCACGTGGAGGACGGCTCCATAGTGGGCCTCGGCAGCGGCAGCACGGCAGCCTACGCCATAAGGCTCCTGGGCGAGCGGCTGAGGAGGGGGGAGTTGAAGACCCTCCTAGGCGTCCCGACGAGCCTCCAGGCGGCCACGGAGGCGGTGGAGGCCGGCATCCCCCTCACGACGCTGGAGGAGCACCCCGCCGTCGACGTCGCCATCGACGGCGCAGATCAGCTGGATGGGAGGCTCAACCTCATAAAGGGTGGGGGAGGGGCGCTTCTGAGGGAGAAGATCGTCGCCTCCTGCTCCAAGCTCTACGTCATAGTGGCGGATGAGAGGAAGCTGGCGAGGAGGCTGGGGGAGGGGTGCCCCATCCCCCTGGAGGTCCACCCCATGGCGGTGAAGCCCCTCCTACTGAGGCTGAGGGAGATGGGGGCCAAGGCCTCGGTGAGGATGGGGGGTGGAAAGGTGGGGCCGGTGGTGACGGAGAACGGCAACCTCATCGTGGACGCCCACTTCGGCCCCCTCGAAGACCCCGAGGGGCTGGAGGGGAGGTTGAGGGGGATTCCAGGCATCCTGGAGACGGGGCTCTTCCTCGGCTACGCCGATGTGGCCTACATAGGGACGAAGGCGGGGGTTAGAAGGCTGGAGGCTAGCTGGCGTAGGCGATGAGTAGGGTCCTCACCAGGTCAGGCCTCTCGATGACGACGCCCAGGATTTTGAAGAAGTAGTCCTCCGTCATCTCCCTATCGCCGGAGGCCATGAGGGAGACGGTTCCATCCTCCATCTCGCCGAAGAGGAAGGTGTGGGGGCTTCCGAAGGCCCTGGCGGCCGCCTCCTCGAAGACGACGACGAGGAGGAAGAAGGCCAGGTCCATCATATCCTCGCCCTCGGGAGAGGTGAGCGCCTGCATCACGTCGCCGGCGACGTAGTGGTCATTCTCCTCCAGTAGGCGTCTCAACAGCTTTAGGAACTCCCCCTTGAGGTTCAGGGGCTCCCTAACTCGGTAGAGGGTGAGGCTCCTGCTCGCCTCGCCCGCTGACAGGGAGGCGTTCCACCTCCCCTCCTCATCGATGAACCCCTCCATAGGATCAACTCGTTGCCTTGAAGGAGAACGCTCCCACTTATAAAGTGGTCGATTCCGAGGACGGCCTATAACGTCGCCTCCCCTCCTCATCCCTATAGGCGTCGATGAGGCCCTTCTCGAAGAGATATCTCAGCACCCTGAAGGCCCTCTTCTCGCTGATCTCCAGGGCCTCAGCCAGCTCCCTCAGGGTGAGGGGGCCCTGAGAGAGGAGTTCCAACGCCCTCCTCCTCAGCTTCGCCGACATGATCCATCTATCAGCGATGCACCCTCATAGAAGGTTTTCGACGCCAAGGATTTATAGCGGTGGGCGGAGTCTTTAAGAAGCCTATGGAGAAGGTGAAGGCCGGCATCTACGCCATAGCCTGGTCCCATGGGGCGATGCACGCCTACCTCGTCCTATTGCCGGCTCTCGCCCCCCTGATGAGGGCGGAGATCGGCGGCTACGCCCTCCTGGGGGCCCTCATCTCCCTCGTCTTCCTCTTCTACGGCTGGGGAAGTCTCCCCGTGGGCCTCATGGCCGATAGGTCTGAGAAGAGGCTGATGATCGCCCTCTCCATGCTCCTCTGCGGAGGCTCCTCCCTCCTCATCGCCCTATCCCCCTCGCTGCCGCTGATGGGGGCCTCCCTCATCCTCCTAGGCCTGGGGGCCAGCCTATATCACCCGCCGGGCTATGCCGCCATGGCCCTCTACACCTCCAGGACGAGGGGGAGATACATGGGGATTCAGGGCCTAGGCGGCCTCGTCGGGATGGCGTTGTCCTACGTCACCGCCACCTCCCTCGGCTCCATCATAGGGTGGAGGGAGACCTTCCTCCTATGGGGGGCCATCGGCGTCGCCACCGGCCTCCTAGACCTCCTCCTCATCGTCGAGCCCGAGAGGGGGGGCGAGGGGGAAGGCGGGGGAGGCTGGCTCTCGCTGGGGATCGAGGTTAAGAGGCTGGTCATCGTCTTCGCCATCGTCATCCTCAGCGGCGCCCTCTGGAGTGGCGTCTCCTCCTTCATATTGGCCTACGTCAACGAGGTGAAGGGGGTTCAGCTCCTCATCGCCGGAGGCCTCTCCACCATCAGCTACACCGTCGGCTCCATCGCCCAGATCATCGGCGGCGAGCTCTCCGATAGGAGGGGGAGGAGGATCATCATCCTCTTCGGCTTCGCCGCCTACTCCCTGCTCCTCCTCACCCTCACCCAGGCACCGGGCTTTCTCCCCCTGATGCTGCTCCTCCTAG
Source organism: Candidatus Bathyarchaeota archaeon B23 (assembly GCA_001593875.1). Taxonomy (GTDB): domain Archaea; phylum Thermoproteota; class Bathyarchaeia; order TCS64; family B23; genus B23. The sequence continues at coordinate 11,635 of LUCA01000001.1, read as the reverse complement.
CCCTCCTGGGCTTCGCCTTCTACCTCACCCAGTCGCCGATCAACGCCCTCCTGGGCGACGTCTCCCCCAAGAGGTCGGTGGGGGCCACCTACGGCTTCAACTTCGCCGTCAAATACGGCATCGGAAGCTTCACTCCAGCCCTAGCGGGATACCTGACGACGAGATACTCCATGGACTACGCCTTCTACCTCTTCGCCCTCCTCTCCCTAATCGCCTTCGCCCTCAGCCTCCTCATCAAGGAGAGCTGAGGCTATCCGACCCACGGCCTCGGCGAAGGAAGTCTCCATCAAGGCCTCCACGTCGCCCAGCGTCCCCTCCAGCTCTGGGTCGAAGGGGATGACGCCGAGGTAGGGGAAGCCCATCGCCTCAACCTCCCCCTCCACGAAGTCTGAGGGGTTCATCACCATGTTCTCCACCACGCCGACGACCCTCCGCCTCAGGCCGCCTAACAGCCCTAGGAGACGCCTCACGGTCTCGAAGGCGATGTGGGAGGGCGTTGTGACCACCAGGAACTCCATCTGGGGTATCAGCCTCAAGAGGTCTAGGGTGGCGTCCCCGATGCCTGGAGGCATATCGACGACGAGGAGGGCCAGCTGACCCCACCGGGTGATGGAGAGGAGCTCTACTATGGCGTTGGAGATGTCTCCGCCCCTGAGGGGCGTCGGCCTATCCTTTGTGTAGTAGGCGAGGGAGAGGTATTCGAGGCCTTGGACCCGTGGGGGGAGTAGGCCCCGCTCCTCCTCCGGCATCCCGTCCTCCACGCCCAGGATGAGGTGGGTGGTGGGGCAGGTGAAGTCCAGGTCGAGGAGTCCCACCTCCAGCCCCCTCCTGGCGAGGGTGAGGGCTAGGGTGGAGGCGACGACGCTCTTCCCGACGCCCCCCTTACCGCTGGAGACGGCGATGATGCGATCTATGGTGGAGAGGCGTCGATCGATGACCTCCACCCGGGGATCAGCCATCGCCCCTCAACCCCTTCACCGAGGCCAGCCAGATTCCTCGGCCCTCCACCACCTCGAAGTCGGGGCTTCCACAGCCGGGGCATCGCAGATAGGCGTGGACCACCTCGGGGACGAAGTGGATCGCCTCCGAGACCTCCTCCCCCAGGCCCTCCGGGTCGAAGCGCCAGGTGTGGCTGCAGACCCTACACCTCAGCCTCGCAGGGGCCTCCTCCACTATTATCCTGGCATCCCCCATGACCGGGGTGCGCAGCTGATCGATGGCGAAGATGAGGATCTCCCTATCCACCTGCTGGAGCTCCCCGATCCTCACCGTCACCTCGGTAACCCTCCTCAGGCCCTGCTCCTCGGCGATCCTGGAGACGGCGGCGACGACCCCCTCAGCCAAAGCCCACTCGTGCATAGACCTCACCGGGGCCTTATTCCCCTAACGTGATTGAGGGGGCTTAAATTAAGGCTATTGATCCCGCATCGGGGAGGGAAATCCCTAAATAGTATTACTGGTTTGAATGATAGTAATAATAGCTGGGGATGACCGTGTCCTATCTGAGCAGCAGGGACCTATCCGCCATCGCCCTCTTCGCGGCCCTCTGGGGCGTCCTCAACTGGACGGTGGCCCCCATCTTCTGGAGGCTGACCCATCTCCCCATCCTCTGCGACATGCTGGCCGCCTCGCTGCTCATCCTCACCGTCTGGTGGACTAGGCGTCTCGGGGCTGCGACGCTGATGGGGCTGATCGCCACCGTCCTCAACTTCCTCCTCAGGCCTGGAGCTCTCCACTTCCTCGGCTTCACGGCCGCCAGCATCCTCTTCGACGTCGCCGCCTGGGCTGTGGGCTACGGCAGCCTCAGTCGGAGGGGTCTGGGGTCGGCCCTCCTCCTCGTCATCTCCGTCGCCTCCACCTTCGTCGCCGGCCTCATCATAGGCTCCCTCTTCATGAACCCCGTCTTCCTCGCCAGGCGGTATGGCGGCGTCCTCTTCTTCGCCCTCCTCCACGCAGCCGGCGGCGTCATAGGTGGACTCCTAGGCGTGGCCATCGTCGGCGGCTTAGAGGCCAGGGGAGTCACCCCTAAATGAGAGCTCCACCCTAAGAGTATGGGTTGAGCCGCCATCTGAGGGAGCTGAGGGAGAGGGGGCTGAGCCTCCTAATCTACGATGGGGAGGGGGGGCGAGTCCTCTACAGCAGCGAGGAGGGAGGTCTCAAGCCCCTAGTTGAGGCCGTGGAGGCCGTCGGCCTGGAGAGATTGAGGGGGTGCATCGTCGTCGACAGGGTGGTGGGGAGGGCCGCAGCCCTGGTAGCCGTCTACATGGGGGCCTCGGAGGTCCACGCCGTCCTGATGAGTTGGGGCGCTGAGGGAGTTCTCCGCCGATTCGGCGTCCCCTACTCCTTCCTCGTCGAGACCGACTATATCAGGGGGAGGGACGGCGGACCCTGCCCCTTCGAGAGGGAGGTCTCAGGGGTGGAGGACCCCGGGGAGGCCTATAGGAGGGTGAAGATCCTCTTCTTGAGGTTCTCCTCGAGGTAGAGGGAATCCTTTAGGAATACCTAAAAGGTTATTAGAGGGCTGGGAGATAGGGGAGGATATGCGAGGAGTTCCGAAGGGGGCTGAGCCGGAGGAGGTCGCCTCCCTCTTCTACGACTCGATGGTCGAGGGAGACCTGGATCTGTGGAGGGAGACCCTGACGAGGGAACATCGAGAGTCGATGGATGTGAAGGGGGCTACACCCTGGTTCTGGTGGACGACGGGGAGGAGATACGTGGAGAGCTATGGAGTTAGATGGCAGATCCACCTTGGGGAGAGGAGGGGAGACGAAGCCGAGGGGAGGATAAAGCTCTTCTTCAAGAGGTTGAACCCCGACGGCTCGGGGAGGGGGATGCCGGTCCCCATCACCCTAGTGAGAGATGTGGATGGCGAGTGGCGTGTCGAGTCGGCGACCGTCTAGGGTGATCAGACCCGAGGAGCTCGAGTGTAGGACGCTGGAGGATGGAAGCAACGCGGTCCTCCTCCCGGAGGAACCACCGTCGAGGTGGAGGTGCACTCGGAGAGGACCCTCTACGCCCCCCTCTCCGGCTCTCCCTGCGCCTACTACCGAGTGGAGGTCAGATGCCGCCACCGCTGGGGCATAGAATACCTCGCCGGGATCGCCTCCGACGCCGATCTCTACGCCTGGATCGGAGAGGCCTTGATCCAGGTTGGCCTGGTGGAGTTGAGGTTTCCCCCCACCTATGAGAGGGTCTTTGAGGGGGGTGAGGTGGAGGAGGTGGTCGCCGCCCTCGGCTTGGGGAGACGGAGGGATCCATGTGCTGAGGGGGAGCTGGTCTGCTCCGAATGGACCCTGAGCCAGGGGGGAGATATAGGTTGACGGTGGTGAGATATGGGGGAGCTGCCCCGCCTGAGGATTCGGCGGGGGAGCCGGTGGTGGAGATCCATCACCGCTTCATCTTCGACCCGCTGGTCTGACATCCCTCAGGGTTAGGGTGAGGGAGACGGAGGAGAGGTTTAGGAGGGCGGCGACGAGGAAGATCTCGCCGTAGGATATCCTCAGGGATAGGGCTCCGGCCAGTATGCTGCCCAGCATGGAGCCTAGGCCGAAGATGGTGGAGAGGTAGGAGAAGGCGACGGTCTTCACCTCGGGTCTGACGGCGTCGGCGAGGTAGGCCCACTCGGAGACGGCTCTGGTGCCCCAGGCTAGGCCGTAGAGGAGGAGGCTGAGGACCAGGAGGGGGAGGCCGCCGGCCCTGGCGATGAGGAGGTTGACGAGGACTATGGCGGCATAGGCGACGATGAGGAGGGGCCTCCTCCCCACCCTGTCTGAGGCCCTCCCCGCCGGCAGCCTCACGACGACGTTGGTGACGCCCCTAACGGTGAAGAGGGCGGCCACCTGGGAGGGGGCCAGCCCCAGGACGTCGACGGCGTAGAGGGAGAAGAGGGTGGCGAAGATGGAGTGGGAGGTGGAGAAGGCGGCTCGACAGTAGGAGAGGAGGAGGAGGCTCCGATCCGTCACCACCTCCCTCAGCGATGTGGCGACGCTGGGCTGCTCCAACCCCCGTCTGGGAACCCTGGGCGGCAGGAGGAGTAGGAGGAGAAAGCCGAGGAGGGGGAAGAGGGCGGAGGCGAGGAAGAGCCCCCTATAGCCTAGATGGTCGACGAGGAGGCTGCAGAGCACCGGGCCGAGGACCAGGCCCAGGGAGGGGGAGATGAGGTATCTCCCCATCACCTCTCCCTGCCGCTCCGAGGGGGCGAGGTCGGAGACTATGGAGGCCGCCACGGGGTTGAAGTAGGAGAAGGGGAGGGTCTGATAGATGATGATGGGCAACAGCTGGAGGGGGTTGGAGGCGAGGGCGTAGAGGAGGGAGGAGGTGGAGGCGACGAGGAGGCCGAGGAGGAGCATCCTCACACGGCCAACCCTATCGCTGAGGGCGGCGAGGGGAATCCTGAAGATGAGGCCCATGAGGCTGCTGATGGCCATGAGGAGGCCGAGGAGGAAGATCGAAGCCCCGAGGGAGCGGACGTAGAGCGGGAATATCGGGGCGACGGTGGACCAGGAGAGGACGAGGAGCATCACCGATGAGGCGGCGACATAAACCCTCAGAGACCAGCCCCCAGCCAAGGCATAGAATTCATCGAGGATTGAGGGATAAACCTTCCCGATAACAATGCGATTTTTCCCAGGCATGGCCGATGGTGAGGGTTGAACTGAACCCCTTAGGCGGGAAGAGATATAGGGAGAATGAAGCCATTAAGGGTGAAATGAGCCTCAACATGGAGAGGCTGAAAGCTGAGCTGGAGGAACTGCTGGAGCTCATAGGGGATGAGGAGCTCCGCCTGAGGGTTAGAGAGCTCCTAATGGACGGCGACATCCCACTCGAGGGAGAGGCCCTACCCCTGGATGAGACGCCTGCCGGAGCCCGAGTCCACCACGCCTATAGGGGAGGATTGCTGCAGCATACGGTATCCGTCGCAAGGCTTACGCTCACCCTCTGCGACCTCATCGAGGAGCTCTACGGAGGCGAGGTGGATCGAGACTTGGCCCTCGCTGGGGCGCTCCTCCACGACGTTATGAAGCGCTACGTCTACACGCCAAAGCCGGGGGGCGGATATCTCTCCCCACCCCTGGGGGAACGCCTAGACCACCTCACCCTCCTAGTCGCCGAGGCCTATAGGCGGGGCCTCCCCCTAGAGCTCCTCCACATAATAGCCGCCCACCACGGAGACAGAGGACCCATAGAGCCAAAAACCCTAGAAGCCCTCATCGTCTACATCGCAGACCTAGCCGACTCGGAGATGAGCAAGAGAATCCTGAGGGCTGCGGAATATCTCGTCAGAATGGCGACGGGCCAAGAGGTCAGGATCACATCCTCCCAAGAGGCGCTGGAGATCATCAAGGCCAAGGCCAAAGAGGGATGGGAGGGCGTGAGGAGGCTGAGGGAAACCTAAATAGGCAGCCTCACAGCAGAAACAAAAAGGAGCCGCGGTGCCAGAGTGGTGATTGGGCGGGTCTCGAAAACCCGTGGCCCACGGGGCCTCAGGGGTTCGAATCCCCTCCGCGGCGCCATCAAAACCATTATCTCTTATAGACAAACCTGTTCCGACGATGAAGGTATTAGCGTTCAACACCAGCCCTAGAAAACAGCAGGGCACCACGGACATCATACTCGACTACTTCCTCAACGGTGCAAGTGAGGCTGGGGCCACGGTTAAGAAATACTACGTCACAGAGCTGGACATCCAGGGCTGCATCGGCTGCTTCAAATGTTGGACCGAGACCCCTGGGAGATGCATCTATAGAGACGACATGGACAAGATCATATCGGAATACCTCAACGCAGATATGATCGTCTTTGGCACACCTATCTACAATGAAAATATAACTCATTACTTACAGAGGATGATGGAACGTATGCTCCCCCTGCTGCTTCCATGGATGGAGGAGAGGCAGGGGATCATCTACCATCCGCTGAGGTATCGGAGCAAACATCAGAAGATCGTACTCATAGCGGTGTCAGGCTTCCCAGATCAACGTACTTTCCACCATGTGAGAAATCTCTTCCCCAACGCGCTTCACATCCTGCTGCCGTTTGGTGAGATGCTTCGGGACCCAGAGGGCAAGGAGCTGGTTAAGGACTTCATCGAGGCGGTTCCAGTGGCAGCGAGGCAGCTAATCAAACGAGGAGAGGTGGATCAAGACATCAAGGAGAAGGTTATAGTTAAATACAGATCGAAGGTTAAAAAGGAGCTAATGGAGATAGCTAACAGATTCTTCAAAGAGGCGATGAAAACTTAACTATCATATTTGATTTATTAAATGTCAATGAGATTGAGCAATGTTAGGCATATTAATTAAGAATGGGCTCATTGCAACGATAAATAAAGAGAAGCCTTTCAAAGAAGCACACTCTATGTAGAAGATGATAGGATAATAAGCATGATAAAATCGATTCTTTGAGGATAAATCATATCGAAGGGGGGTTTGGGAGGATTTAATTTTGTTATTTTTCTAATCTGTAAGTCATTATATTAGTAGATGGAACTTAGTTCTTGTGTCTAGATGTCTATTCCAATGCCCAGGTATATAGGAAGTTTCCCATATAGAAAAAGAGTCTATCACTAATCCATGGTGGAGGAGATATTAACAGAGAAAATAGTCATCGATATAAATATGATATCAAGGTATTTGGGATTAGTGGCTATTGTTGTTAACCATCAACCCTCATCCTCTATGAGTGTTTAAGGTGAAGGGTCTCAGGCATGGATTTGAGGAGTATCATCCTTAGAAGGAGATCGATTATGGCTATCGTCATGAGTATATATCCGGGCCCTAGACGCTCCCAGAGTATTCCTCCAATTATGGGGGCGGGTATAGTGATGAGTCCGGTGGAGAGACCTATGATACCCCTCCATCGACCGATGCAATCTTTTGGCACCAGCTCAGGGGTCATGGAGCCAGCGATATATCCCGCGATCATCCTGAATCCTAGGAGTACTGCGATTGGTAAAAGATAGATGGGCGTTGGAATTAGGATCAGTAGAAAATTTGCTAGTGAAAAAAGGGGAATAAGGATATAGAGCACTTTCTTACGCCCGACTTTATCGGCGGTCCTCCCAAGAGGGATAGAGAAGAGAGCCTCAGATAGGGTAATAAGAGTTGCAACACCCCCTATGATAAACTGATTTGCCCCCTTAACTTCATAGACATAGGGATAGAGGAAGGTCATCATCATGGTGCCTGTGAACATGCTTATGGAGATGTAGAGCAGCCATCTCCTAACCGCCACCCCACGAGATAGAAGGTCGCGCATCTCTTCCATGAAATTTAAACCACTCTCCTTCCTCGGCGGCCTATCGATCTCGGTCAATCTGACGACTACATAGAGGAAGAGAACTATCCGCGCAACGAGCTGCATCCAAAAGAGGAGTCTTATACTCCGAACGTTGATGCCACCAATCCATGTGATTATGAAAGCCGCTACCGTTGGGGCTATAAGTGAGGGGATAGCCCCAAGCCCCTCGCATAGTGCCTTACCCGTCGCCCTATCCTCATTAGGTAGTGAAAGGTCGCAGATGACGACGCAGGATCCCAGTCGATTTCCAAGGCCGGTTAGCAGTATGGCTAGAGCCGTGAACTCCCAGCTATTTGAGAGGGCATAGATGAGGGGAACCAGCGTAAGCAGGGCAATTCCAAATAGAAAGATCTTTCTAACACTGTATCTATCCTGCAATATACCCAATGGAAGTGAAATCAAGGCGCTTGTAATACCCGAGGCGCTATTCACCTCACCTAGTTCTATGGGCGATGCCCCAAGCTCCCTAATGTAGATATTGGAATACTGCATCGTCATTTGATCGAAGAAGCGGTTGAAGACCTGCCTGATGACGACTGTCTTCCAATTAGTCTTTTGACGCCTCCAAACCTTCCTCAACTCAATTGAAAAGTTTAAGATCACTTCACAGAGAGGGGATCTCCAACTCTATAATGTTTTTGGATTATGCTGTGATATCTTCCTCCCTGATTTTCTCTGGGGCCTTGTCGATGTCGGCGGCGACGTCGGCTGCGTGGACTATCTTGGCGATCTCCTTAACCCAGGGGTCGTCGACGTCGTACTTCTCGACGATGGCCTCGAAGGTGCATTTGCCATCGTGGTGTCCCAGCTCGAAGTCGGCCCCTGGGAAGTCGAAGGGTATCCCCATCTCGGGCGTGGGCAGAGACCCAGGCCAGGGGACGAAGATGAACTCCGCATCCCCGTCGATGAACTTGCTTATGAGCCAGGGGGAGGCGACCCTATCCACGTGGACGTGCTCCCTTGTGACCCATCTCACATCCTTCACCAAACCCTCAGTAGATCATCTAAATATAAAGATTCACTACATATATTGAGGTTGAGAGCGGGATGCACGGCCTCATACCTAGGGGGAGGGAGATAAGCCCCGTACAATTCTGGTTGCTGCTGATCCTATCCGAGGGCCCCAACTACGGCTACCAGATCATACAGAGGCTTAGGGAGATGTTTGGGGGATATTGGGAGCCCAAGGCGGGGACGATCTATCCAGCCCTGGAGAGGCTGAGGAGGGCGGGGCTGGTCTCAAGCAGGGTTGAGCATAGGGAGGAGGCCCCCGATAGGCGCTACTACCGGATAACGGAGAGGGGGCGGGAGGCCATCGGGAGGGCCATGACGAGGTGGAGTAGGCTGATCGAGCACATCGAGGCCTACGGCGAGGCCCACAGGGCCATACGACGCTTCAGGGGACAACTCTCCAGGAGGGAGCTGGGAGATCTCCTCCAGGAGCTGGGGAGAGGCCTAGAGAGGGGGAGCTTCGACCTCTCAGAGGTCCTCCCCCAGTTGGAGGCCATCAGGGTGGAGCCCACGGAGCCCCTCGACGTCAAGTTCCTCTACGCATGGGATGAGGGGCGGCTGGAGATCGAGATGGAGTTTGAATGGATTCCGAGGGGAGAGGGAGGCAACCGCCGATCGAGATCGCCTAAAATGAAGAATGCCCAAGCAGGGTCTAAGCCTTGAATACATGTCCGACCCATCGGGGCGACGTCTTTGTCGCCCACCGGTCTTCAGCCGTTTCGACCGGAGGGCTCATCGCCTCGATGCACGTATTCTTGGCGTACCCCCCTGCTTGGGCAAACAAGACTATGCACATCGATCATATATTATGATTGTGTTACGTGAGGGGGGCATCAACTTCCGTGGAAGAGGGTGGGGAGACCCGGGTTTTGTATCACATATGTTAAAAACGTCTCAACATCTTCGGATAATAACGGAGATTTTAGGAGGATGGGGCGCCCTCCTCCACGGAGAGGATGAGGAGGGCGGTGAGCAGCAGGATGGCTACATGCAGCAGAAGGGGGGCTGAGAAGCCGTGATGGGTGTAGAGAAGGGAGGCGATGTAGGGCGCCGGGATGCCCGCAAGCCTCGAGTAGGAGGTGAGCCTCCCCAGGGCCGAGGAGAGGGAGGTCGACGGCGTCTTCTCCGAGACCAGGGCCATCCAGGCCGGTATCCACATCGCCGGGTCCAGGGCCGAGACCACCTGGAAGAGAAGGAACATCCAGAGGCTCCGGGAGAGGAGGAAGCCGACGGCGGCGACGAGGGCCGCCGTCCAAGAGGAGAGGAGGAGGGGCTTACGCCCCAGCCGATCCGAGAGGCGGCCCAGGGGTATCGATGAGAGGGCCCAGGCTAGGTTGAAGGCCGTCGACAGAAATCCCAGCTCCAGGGTTGTGAAGCCGTAGTGGTCGACGAGGAGGCCGTAGAAGAGGGAGTAGCCGGCGGAGTAGCCGACGCCCTGGAGGACCACGATGAGGTAGAGGGGGAGCAGGCCCCCCTCGGGCTTTAGGGAGGCCTCGAGGCCCCTCAGCCACCCCCTCATCCGTCGCACCCTCTCTCGTAGGGTCTCCCTCACGAAGAGGTGGATGAGGAGGACGCCCAGGAGGTCGCAGAGGATGCAGAGGTAGAAGATGGGGTGGTAGCCGACCTTGAGGGCGATGTAGCCTCCGGCTGAGGAGGCTACCGTCGAGGTGGCGAGGGAGATGGACATGAGGACGCTGATGGCCGTCGCCCTCCTCTCCCTCTCCACCGACTCCGATACGAGGGCGCCCCTGGCGGGGTTGCCCTGCATATAGTAGGCCGAGAAGCCCAGGAGGAAGGCGAAGAGGTAGAGGAAGAGGGGGCTGCCGGAGAGGAGGAGGAGTGCCATGGAGAGGACCCGGCAGAAGTAGGAGACGACGATGATGGGTTTACGCCCCACCTCGTCGGAGAGGAGGCCCCAGAGGAGGGAGCCGGCGGCGGAGCTGAGATTTATCGCCGTCTGAACTAGGCCCAGCTCCACGACGGAGACGCCTATGGAGAGCAGATAGGGCTGCCAGACGACGTAGAACATGCCGAAGCCGAGCTGGGAGAAGACCGTCTGAAGGGCGAGGACACGGATATTCCCCTCCTGAGGCAGGAGTCTTCCCATGGCCTTCTCCCCGAAGAAGGGCTAAGAGGAGAAGCGGGATACTGCCTGATTAAAATGACGGAGCCCTCTAGCTGCCCCAGCCCCGAGGTCTAGGCCTCCCCCTGAACGAGTCGCCAACCTTATGTGGGGAGCCTCTCCCCGCAGTTGCCGCAGAACCTCATGCCCGGCGGATTCCTGGCGCCGCATTTGGGGCATAGGACCTCGCTCTTCGGCAGTGGCTTACCACAGTTGCCGCAGAAATTCATCGTCTCCGGCATCTCCGCCCCGCAGTGGGGGCATTTGATCCTCCTGACCGGCTTGAGGCTATGGCCGCAGTTACCGCAGAAGTTTTGACCCGCTGGATTCTGGTGGCCGCAGTGGGGGCAGAGGATGAGGCCCTGAGCCTCCGGCCTCCGCTCCATCCCCCTGGCGAGCTGGGAGCCTATGGCTAGGCCGATGCCGGCGCCTATCCCTGCGGCGGCCGCCCCTCCCGTCGGCGGTATCACCTCGGCGGTCTCCTTCATATACTGCATCGCCATCGCCTGCTGCCCCATCCCCGAGGCGAAGCGCCTCGCCTCCTCCGGGATGTTGACCCCCTCGAAGACGGTGTCTAGGATAGAGAGGCCTATCCTCCTCGCCTCGCTGTTGATGATGAGGGCGATCCTATCGGTGATCTCGTCGACGTTCCTGACGAGATTCGAGATGTCCAACTCGGCGAAGGCGTCTATCACCTTCTCGACTATGAAGCCCCGTATGTAGTTCTCCACATCCTCCGAGGTCGTCGCCCTCCTGTTCCCAAAGAACTCCGTGACGAAGAGCTTCGGGTCCTCCACCCGGTATAGGACGTAGCCGTAGAAGCCCACCTCGGCCTGGTAGCCGAGCTGCCCGCTGGGGGCGGAGTAGGCCTTCCCTCCGAAGTTCGCCCTGAGTTGACTGTTGTTGACGAAGATGACCTCGCACTCGAAGATGTCGCCTATAATCCCTAGGGCCCTCACGGCGGCGGTGAGGAGGGGGATGTTCCTGCTCGTTATGGTGTGCCTTCCAGGTCCGAAGACGTCGAGGGCCTTCCCATCCCTGAAGAAGACCGCCCACTGGTTCTCCATCACTATGACCTGGCTCCCATAGGTGAGGGAGACCTTCGGATATCTGTAGGCGACCTGATCCGGTGGGGCGTCCCTCCAGGCTATCGCCTCCACTATCGGCATCTAACTCCTCCTACAGGTTTCTGAAGAGGGCCTC